>JBKPPX010000001.1:0-5400 GCA_046733815.1 Thermoproteota archaeon
ATATAATTGCTTATGCAAGAAAATTAAACATAGAGATAATGTTAGAGAATGTTCCCTCTTCGAATGGAATTCATAAAGTTGATGAATTTAGATATATTATTGATAACGTTCCAGGCCTAAAAGTCCATCTAGATATACCGCATGCGTTTACATCAGGTGGAATGCAAGAAATTGTTCAATACATTAGGACATTTCAAGATAAAATTGTACATATTCATTGGCACGATAACCATGGAAAATTCGATGAACATTTGCCCATTGGAGACGGTTTGATAAATCATGAAAGTGTTGTCGAAGAGCTCAAACGAATTAACTATAATAAGACTATTACTTTGGAAGTCTTTACAAACAAGCAAGATGCTAAATATTCAGCAGAAAAATTGAACCAATTATGGAAAGGAGTTAGCAAACAAAGTTAATAGATACATACAGATTCTTGATAATTTGTAATCTACGACTAAATTTTATTATATTTTTTTCCAGAAATTATCTTTGGTTATTTCAAAAAAAGATGCTTCATGCAAGAATGAGAACAAAGGTTATTTCAAATGATGACGTTAAATAATAATCTGACAATTGTGTCTCTATTAAACATAACACATGCAATTTTAAAATCTATCGGAAATAGTAGCGTGTGTCTCGAGCAGGTAGACTGCAAGAGTTAAAAATTTTACTTTGCAACACTGCTAAGCATAATCAGTTTTTTTTCTTTCCATCAATCCATTGATATATCCTGTCTCAAGTAACAAAAGTGAATATAAGATATTTGCTACATGTGTCTGTACTATTGATTGTACCATCAGATTATTCTCTTCTGCATTTGTCTCAGTAGTATATTCGATCTCTGTGGTATTATTTCCAGATATTTTTAATCTGATTGTTTCGATAATTTCGATCTGGCTGCCTTGAGTTATTGTCTTAAAGGTCAGCTCTTTGTTTGTCTTGTCAACCACAAGTCTTCTTGTAACTCCAATAAAGAATTCAGGGAAGAGCTTTTCTAAACGAATATCTTTAAGAGCACGGTAGATTGTGTTGGACGGAACACGTAAGACGATAGTTTTTGAAATTATAGACATTGGAGGTGGCATGTACATACTTATTCTGTATTATTTCATAGAAGAAGGTTACATCTGTCTATCTTACTTTATCTGAATAGTAATCACTTGTTTTATACCATCATTTCTTAGATGAGCACTAAATATTTTCTTATGAAAAGCCATATCCATATCAAGCCCCTTTCATATATCTTCATAGAAAAATAGAGATTATAAATCCTATTTCTCATTACTTTACTATTACACTTCCACTCATCCAAGGATGTAATACGCATATGTAATCATATGTTCCAGGCTTTTCAAATGTGACAGTGAATGTATTACCAGAGCCAGGGTATGCCTCCTCTTGTCATTTGGGAAGGAACCAACCTGAATTAACGTATTTCTCAGTACCTGTCATAGAATAATTCGCATTTGGATTCATAAATTTCACGTTAGCTGAGGAATCAATTATAACTGGATTATATACTCTTGCGTTAATAGCTATTAACGTATTTATTCCACTTTTATTGTTATTATCACTAGGTAACAAAATTGGTTGATTTTTAGAACTCTGTGGTAAAGGGATGAATTTTGTTGTATTTGAAACTGAAAGTGGTGAAACTACTCCAGTCATAGAATTATTATCTAATACAAATGTAACAGTATGTGGTTCTGCTACTGTTGTTGGATTGTGCCAGATTACACTTTCTCCAACTTTAATTTCTACATTCTGAGGTGTAAATAAGGTTATGGAGCAGATCCATTTCCTCCTCCAGATGCTACTGCTCTTGTTGCTGCTGTTTTAGGTTGCTGTTGCTCTAGTTGTTCTTGTGCTTGGACTTTATTATTGGTATTTGAGAATAATAATAATAATAATGATGATGATGCACCGCTACTATAGGCCAGTGCTATTCCTACTAATAGTACAATGATTAAACTATTACTAATTATGTATACGAAATATATTTATCTAAAATCATCTTCTTGACACTTTCTAAAAAAAGGAAGAAAATAAAAAGATTTCTTTTCCTCTAATTCTCTGAGTGCAAAACGGACTGGTTGGGACTAGTAATTGTAGAATACACATTCTTATTCAGACTTACACATTCTGCTAATCCAGATGAGTGCCTTCTAATACCATCGATCGATTTAAGATATATCGTAGGTCAAGATGCTGCTCGAGCAATATATGCAAGAAACAATATGCCATATTGAGAGCTTAAAATGATAATGCATAACTCGGATGTAGCAAATATCTTATATATCTCAAAGTAATCTTAAGAAGTCTGAGCTTAATTTTACTGTAGCTGATAATGTGAAGTATCTAGTTAGAAAGCATATCACTACATTTGATCTTATTATGAGATATTATTGCGTCAGAGTGGAATCATCTTATCGATTAGCCTTGAGTAAGTAATGTGGCCACTATTCTCTTGAATAATAAGATCTACAGTATACTGATTTTTATCTAGAAGAAAAGTTACTTGAACATCCCAAGAATCTCTTTTTTCTTCAGTAGGCAAACCGCCCTGAGCTATAAGTCCCTCTGACAAAAATGGTAACACTACCCTTACTCTAAAATCCGTAACATCTGTCCCATATGATGCTTCTATTGCTGTCCTTGCCGCCTTTTCAATTTCGCTGACGGTTTTTACAGAAGCCATAAACGGTTATTATTTAGTAAATATAAAAAGTTATTGTTATTTTATATTTAGCCCGCTAAAGCATAATAACGTTGGTTCTAAAGCATCTATAAATCATTGTGCTAATATCTTCATATGATGTAATTGCTAAGCGGACTGCTCTATGTCTTAAATCCATGATACACTTTATATCTTTTACAATAAACGGATATAATAAATTTTATAGATACTTATATGAGATACCAGATTGAACACAATAAGATTTTCAAATAAATAGATATAACATATTCTATGTAAAAATGATGGAGCATATTTAATATATCACAGATTCAAGAATTGCTTTAAAGATATTTGTTGAGCGCACTACCGGAAAAGCTAATTGCAAAGAATACTCTGACTAGAAAATTCCAAGAAAAATATGAATAACTAGAGATCATATCTACACTAAATCTACAAAATGAAATCACTTTTATACTTTTTATATTTGTTAAATGTATTACAATGAGTAATAAGCATACAGAACAGTTATTTGGTGAAGGTGTAAAACGTAGTCAGGGTGGACAGACTCGCAGGTACAATTTGCTTGCTGCCAAATTGATTGCAGAGCTCATCAAGAATTCTCTAGGTCCATGTGGCATGGAAAAGATGTTTATTGATGTTTTGGGAGAAGTTACAGTAACCAAGGACGGCGCCACATTATTACGTAAACTTGACGTCGAGCATCCTGCCGCCAAAGTTTTGATAGAAGCATCAAATGCTGTAGATAATGAGGTGGGAGACGGTACAACTTCTGTAGTAGTTTTAGCAGGAGCACTTCTTGAAAAGGCTGAACAATTACTTGATATAGGGATCTCTCCATCTATAATTGCAGATGGGTATCTTAAAGGATTGGAAATTTCACTTGAAACCCTGCTAGATATTGCTCAAATATCAAATAATTCAGACAAGGAAATTATGGAAAGGCTTGCAGCTACTTGTTTGAGATCAAAGATGATGTCTTATGCTATCAGCAAGCAAAATAATGTCCCAGCAAAAATTGTAGTCGATGCTGTATGCAGTGTTACAGATTTCGCAAATAATCAAGTTAATGTTGATGATATAAAAATTGAAGAAAAACCCGGCAACATGTCTGACATCCAGCTTGTTAAAGGTGTTGTAATTGATAAAACAATTGATAATTCTGCTATGCCACGAAGAATTGACAATGCAAAAATCCTTCTTATCAATGAAGACCTTGAAGCCAATAAAACTAAGACGGATGCACAAATTCGCATTTCATTACCACGTCAGATTCAAGGATATATTGATAAACAATCATTCATGATCAGGTCAAAAGTTCAGAATATAATCAATTCAGGGACAAATGTTGTGATCTCACAAAAAGGAATTAATCTTTTGGCACAGAGTTATCTGGCCAAGGCAGGTATCATCTCAATTCGCAGGGTAAAAGAAAATGATTTGCTCTGGCTTGAAAAGGCAACTGGTGCAAGGATTGTAAGAGACCTTGATAACAATATTATTTCTGATGAATATCTTGGCTATGCCGGCAATGTATATGAAAAATTTGTCGGAGATGACAAAATGGTATTTGTTGAAGACTGCAAAAATCCCAAATCTGTAACGATTTTACTTAGAGCGAATTCAAAAAGACTGCTTGACGAATGCCACCGTTCAACCTTAGACGCAATTGGAGTTATAAAGGATTATATCATAAAACCATCGATTGTTGCTGGCGGTGGATCTCCTGAAGCAATCATTGCAAGTAGAATTTTAAGACAAGCCAGATCAATTAGTGGACGGGAGCAAATTGTAATTCAAAAATTCGCAGAAGCACTTGAAGAGATTCCGCTTACTATTGCAACTAATGCAGGTATGAATGTTATAGATACACTTGTTCAGTTGCGATCTAAATGTTCTTTAGCTGTGCCGTCTAATGGTAAAGTTAGCTGGTATGGAGTTAATGCAATAGAAAGAAAAGTTGAAGAAATGTTTTCAAGTGCTATAGAACCTTCTCTGGTGAAGGAACAGATTATTAAGACAGCTGTAGAAGTTACCAACCTTTTGATCTCTGTTGATGATGTACTGATGGCAAAACCAACCATGAATATTCATACACATGCGGATGGTACTGAGCATTCTCATTCTGGTGGAGATAAAAAACATGATCACTACTTTGACAAGTTAGGAAAAAAGCAGCGTCCTATGCATCATTACTATTAGTTAAAGTCAGAAAATAAATTAATAATATTTTTTAAATAATTTTTCTAATTAACTCTTTGTTTTTGCTGTTAATATATAGCTGCTTGTTGGCATAGGCTCATCTAGTGTTATTTGCTTTTTTGGCATGTTGTCTATCATTGCTTCGAACGTAATTTTTCTCAAAGTTTCAGGCACTCCAATCATAACTTTATCAGTAGATAATATTTTTGATGCATTTTCTTCAATAGTATTAATAGATTTATGAGCACGCAGTTCACTAACAATATACGCACAATACATTATGAGTGATTCATTGGCATTAATTTTTAAGTTCCGTGCAATTTTTTGTTTGATAATCTCTACTGTGCTATAAAATATTAGATCGTCAGACTTGTCTTTATACTCAAAAACTCTGATAAGTGGAGGTGCATCTGGTTCTCCTTTTATCTGAGCTTTGATATTAATCATTGTCTTCGTCTCTTAGGAGCCTTTGTCTTTGGGACATTACCAAAGTCATACGT
>JBKPPX010000002.1:0-4926 GCA_046733815.1 Thermoproteota archaeon
GTCTATACCTTTCTTGGACGTATCTTTATAATTGTCAACAATTTTATCTACAAAGATTTGATTTCATAAAATAATTTATGGTTCATTTTTTCACTAATATCAAGTATTGCAATAGTGTTGCTATCAAAAGGTGACTAAATACTGAATATATGGATATCAATATGAAAGCTTAACTATACGCAAACTATTCTCTTATGGCAGCGATTATAAATTGATAGGCTCGCGATAAAGAATCACATTCGATTATGGTGTCATTAAATATAATTTCTGAAGGAATATAGACCTTGAACTTTATTCATGATTATTACATAGCTTATAATTTCTTATACTCATAGCTAACTATTTGAATACTTTTTGATTTATTTAACTTGTACTGAGCAGACTTAATCAGCTAGACACATAATGAAATTTATGGAAATGCTTCTTGAATCAGTTGGAGGGATTGCATGAGGTTTTGTGCCAGCATTATTTTGTTTGGAAATGTCCTGGAGAATGGGCAAGGTAGTAGGTAAAAGAAGGATGACAACAGGAAGAATATTGCCGCAGCAGAAATCAACAACAACAATCGGCTGGCGAAAATAAAATGACGCTAGGAAAATATCTTTACAAAGCTGTATTGGCATTAGAGAAGCCGCAAATAGGATATGTGGTAAGAGAAACTGAGGATAAAATTATCGTATATAATGGTATAATGGACAGATATGACATTCCAAAATCAGAAATTCAAAGTACAGGCAGCAGAAATGTGCTAATTGCTCTTCTTCTATATGTAGTAGTACACAAGTACAAGGTAAGACGTGAAGAACAACAACGACAACAACAACCATTACCAATCATAAGTATGACAGAGAGAGATATATACGGACAAGTTAGAAAGATAGAAATCTGCTAAAGACTAGGTAGAATATCTAAAAGACATTCTCCAACAAGAATAAGAAATAAAAAGAATGGGGGATGTAGGATAATCAACGAAATATTTCTATCTCCTCTCTAACTTCTAATGTCTTGTTAGGGTCAATTTTAGACATTTATTATCTATTATATGCTTCACTCGAACCGTTGTATGTTATTTTATAAATCAACACTTATTTTTAAAAAGTGGCGCTTTTGTTATACTTATTTTTCAGATTAGTAAAGCAATCTAAAGTAACAAAAGTACCGAATCAGCTTTTTTTATCACTGATTGTTCTATTTTGATTT
Organism: Thermoproteota archaeon; assembly: GCA_046733815.1. Taxonomy (GTDB): domain Archaea; phylum Thermoproteota; class Nitrososphaeria; order Nitrososphaerales; family Nitrososphaeraceae; genus JAJNBK01. The sequence goes on from JBKPPX010000002.1 coordinate 1,201, forward strand.
AATTTTTAAGTCAAATGGAGATTTGAGATTCTTCCTTAACTTTTTTGTAATATTGGTATGCTTTTCATTCCAGTGTCTGATAAAATCACTAATTAGCGGTTGGTAACCACTCAAATGACTTTGATTTTTTTTAGCGAGATTGCCAAACTTGCGTCCATACGTTACACAGCTCCAACATCCAACAAACGGAATCAAAGGGGCTATATAGTAACCTGTTTGTCTTCCTGTAAATCCCCATGCTTCACCTACCATGCAATATTTAGAGTCACTCCGCATCGTTGCCATGTCGTTTTCATTTAATCCAGATTTCAACTTCTTATACCAAATTGGACATACTTGTTCCAAGGTTAGATCTGAAAATGATGTTTTCAGCTGTCCTTCTTCTTCTCTTGGTATTTGATTTTGCATTTTCAATGTACTTCTATTTACTTTATATATAATAATTTGCGTTGGTATATGATAGATTGTAATCTCATTTTTGGCACTAATGCTACGGATGCACAGCATATTGTCACAGATACTTTAGCCTATATTGAGTCTCTAACATAAAGGGCCAGGACCTAGTGCAGACGGAAGCACCAATAGCAGTCAAAATTAATATTTGTTGATTGTCCAGTTTTTTATATTTCGAGATCGAAGCGCCAAGAAATGATGTTCCACCAACAAAAGAGACTAATGCGATTACTCTGAAAATATCTAGAATTTCAAGAAACATATAGTGGTCCAATAAATCCTATTTAACAACTATTGTAGCCACATAATATGACATTAAGCTAAGATTCTCAACAATATCAATAATGTAAATTGTTTACTCAGAGATTTAGCAAACATGATGATGGCTTCAAGGATTTAGTTCATTATTTGACAGAAGGAGCATTACAAGACATCACTTCATTCTCATAGAATTATCCAATTTCTCCAAACATAGTATATCTAACTGCGGAGTAAATATTCAAGAAGATATTTTAGTTCAGTAGATAACGACTCTGAATACTTAAAGTGGTTGTTACTATCATAATTAAATGATGGTAAAAAATTCAGAAGGTCTACTTGAGGAAATGAATGCAGAACAAGTTCGAAAAAGCGTAAATAAGAAAACTATAGCCTTACTAGTTTTCGGCGCATGTGAAAATCATGGGGATCATATGCCGTTTGGATCAGATTTCATTGTTCCTATGGAGCTGGCAAAAAGGGTGGCTAGAAAATCGCATAATGTAATGGTACTACCGGCTATGCCGTTCGGGGTTAGTTTACATCATATTGAATTTCAAATGACTATAACTTTGGAGCCTAGCACACTTGTCAAAGTTATCGAAGATCTTTTCCTAAGTCTTGTTAAAAACGGAATAACTAGGATTCTTGTCATTAATGGACATGATGGAAATATCCCGGCAGTAGAACTATCTGCAAGAACTATAAAGGACAGACACCCAGAAGTGGTAATTGCCTGTTTGGAAGCTTGGTGGGTGCTGGTCGGCGAAATTACCAAAGATCTTTTCCAGGTATGGAATGGACTTGGACATGGCGGAGAAGCAGAAACCTCGGCAATGCTTGCAGTTCGTCCTGACTTGGTGGATATGAATAATGCACCTAAAGAAATAATTCCAAACTTACCTAATAATATAAGAATTTACTTTAATTTTAATGAGCTAACAAATACGGGAACAACAGGTGCTCCTATGAAAGCATCTATTCAGAAGGGACAGAATGCTTTAAGTGCTCTTGAAGATCTTTTGCTTTCATTTATAAATAAAATGGAACAGAATGAATGGAAATATGGCCTATCCATAAAATAAACTCAACAATCTCCAAAATCATAAATGATTAGAAATCTACTGGGAGTAGGATGACAAAAAGTGCACTTTATAAAGTATACGATGATAAGTTGTAAAGAGAATTGAGTATTATATCCAGTAGCACAAAAGCCTTTCATTTTTAGATTTTGATAAGTTCTTCATGGTGGAGCATCTGAAATATATATACAACTACATACAACTACATGTCTGATTATGTAGTTGATGTTATGTCGTAGTCCTAGAAATTGTTATATGCCATAAACACCTCGTTTGATTTTGATTCTTTTAGATATTTATATTATATATTTGGCGTTGTATAGCGTCGATTCACTCTTTATGTTGTCTATCATACCTTATCTTTAGTCCTATAAGGATAACATTTAGAAGGAATCCGCTTACATTTGTGCCAATTATTACTACATCATTTCTTATAATACCGTATATTATCCACAAAAACATTCCAGTTGATATAAGCCCCAAGAGATAAATTGAGACATCGATCATCTTTTTTGTCTTGTACGCCTTAATTATTTGTGGAATGAATGATAATAGTACCAACACCCCAGCAACAACACCTATGGTGTCAGCTAATGAAACATAATCTTCTAACATAAGTAAGAGACCTTATTTTCTTTGATATAAAGCAAATCTGAGCTGGCTAATTTTAGTCATCAGACGGGTTTTCAGCAGAATTGTGAGAATTATTATATAAATCAAATAAGAAACATTAGGATATTCCTATGAAGAGGTTTACTCTTTTTACAGAAGAATTAATGAAGATAAGGATCTATGGATTGGTTGATATTTTATATACTGCTACATTACATCGAATTGTAATAAAATTACTGTTATAGAGTCTAAAATAAACATTATTAAATAATAAAATAGTATTATATACGAATATTGATTATATGTGCATAATTGTGAATAGCTATGACTAATGAACCATTATATTTGAGTCTGAGATCTATCGCCGATTTTAGCCATAGCAAACATCTTTACACAATTGTTCAGTTATTTAGTTATTGGGCTATAAAGCAAAATTTTCAGAGGTTTGTCACTTGACTGTTCAACAACACAAGACAAAGACAAGAGAATTAGATAAGAAGAGATGGATGGTAAGATTCCTTATACTCTCTGCCGTTGCTGTTGTTTTAGTAGTTAAACTTTACCTAACATTATTTGTAATGGATAGATTATTGGGAATCTACAGCTTCCTTACAACTTTTATCTTGTTTAATATATTGACGTTCGCGTGGCTAAGATACAGAGATCCTTATCATAAAGCCAAAGATATGGACCTTTCAAATGTCAAACCGCCTCTTTTTTCAATTGTAATACCAGTAAAAAATGAAGAAGATAATATCAGAAACTGTGTTATGTCTTGCGTGAATCAGTCATATAAAAATAAAGAAATAATTATAGTAAATGATGGCAGCACGGATAATACATCTAGAATTCTGGATGAAATCCGAGCAGAAGTAGGAGCAGAGAACATTCGTATACTTCATCTATCCAAGAGTGTCGGTAAAAAAAGGGCAGTTGAAGCGGCAAGTGAAATTGCTAAGGGAGAAATTTATGCTTTCATGGACAGCGACTGTGATATGGCAAGTGATGCCGTTGAAAAAGCTGCCAAGATCTTTATGTCAGATAGTTTACTTGGCGCCTTGACTGCACAAGGAAAAGTCAGAGGTGCGCATACCGGTAATATATTATTAAAAATGCAACAAGTATACATCGATGGATCGTATAGAGTAATAAAAGGATCCGAAAGCTCATTTAATTCACTCACCTGTTGTTCCGGATCCCTAAGTTTCTATAAAAGAGCAGCTATTCAGGACTTTATCCACGAGTGGGCACACGACCGATTTTTAGGTGTAGACTTTAAATTCTGTACAGATAGACGTATGACTGCACATGTGCTTGGAAC
>JBKPPX010000003.1:0-2515 GCA_046733815.1 Thermoproteota archaeon
GTGTAGTCACGGCTAAAGAACAACATGTTCATATCAGTTTCCCCCTTTTGTGTTGGAAAAAGGACCGAGGCCTGTTTTTCATTCAATATCACTGCAACCTGCACGCTTTCCACCATTCTTCTTTCTATCGCTCCTTTGCTCAAGAGTTCATTGTGACTAAGCTTTTTCAAAAGTTCCTTTCTGCCTCTCGGAATGATAACATTCTTTGGAAAGACGTAGCTATATTTTACGGCCCTTTCCTTTACCCTAGTTACCGCTGGCTCGATCAGATCTATTGGCACCTGCGGCACAATTTCATAGATGTATTGGTCAGCCTCCCGATAAATGTCCTTCCAACGCTCAAGTATTGCTACAATGCCCTTGATAAACTCGCATTTGTCAAGCGCTCCCAGTCTCATGATAAATTTAATCGGAAGCTCACCCAAGACATGCTCGGAAAAATACTCCTTATATTTTGAAAGATAGTTGAACGTTGGAATCTGCTTGATTATAGTATTGCCAAAAGTGGTTAGCGAAAACATGCCCTCGGGGTCTTTCTCAATTAGACCAGCGTCCTGTAGGCGACTGACATTGCGATGGACCTCCTGCATGGTGATGTCTAGATCCTTGGCAAGTTGTGATATCTTAGCGCTTTTATTGTTGAGTCGGAATACTATTGCTAGTCTCTGCTCGCTTGCAAGCTCGAAGAAAGTCTTCTCAGTATTGGCAAATGTTGCCAGGACGTCGTCGGGGGCATCAGGCATGATATTGCATGAAACTGGTCTGTGTTTTAAACATTACATGGAAAAATTAGTAGCTATGGGTATGTCCTTCTTCTGAATGCATACGGTTTGCCCTGCGGATGGTTATCATACCCAGTACAATGAAGCCCGCGCCAATTGCCAAGATGAGGTAGGCAGCCAAAACTACCCTAGCCCATACAGCATTCATGGCCGCTGCCCAGATGAACAAGAGGGCCAAGAACACTAGCGCAATACCCGCGATGGTTTCGCCGTTAATCCACTGTTTTCTTCCGCCTCCCGTCATATATCCAACATATAGCACTCCTGCACTAATTATTAAATTCTTCAATGATCATTAGGTGGAAAAATTACTAAGGCTAGTGTTCACGAACCAAAGTACCCCTGCACTGTTCACAGATCTGCTCATCAATATTTGACTCAATGCTATGGTGAACGTCGCATATAATGAGTGTATATCGCATATAGTTGCATAGACCTACGAACTTGGCAAGTGTGCTTGGAGTGTAAGCTTTGTTTGTGGAGAGATCCTTGGCAATGTCGTCTATCATACGCATGACTTCTCTAACTGATTCAAGCTTTGAAATGAGCTCTGTATCTCCTCTTGTTCCCCTCACATAGTTGCTGACTGCAGCCTGTGTAATGCCAAGATCCTTGGCAACATCTTCTTCTTTGAGAGAATATTCCCCGATAAGCTTCTTTGCAAGAATAGCCCTGACTGCTGGAATGAGTGATTTTGCTTCAATCTCTGAAGGGAGCAGCATTTAGAGCTGCAATTGAAGTTTATTTTTTATTATTTAAAGGTTCTTAATGGAATCTATTCTTTATATTTGTCAAGATCGAGGATAACAAAGATGAAGGCAGTCTTTGTAAAAGGACACAATGCAGTTTCTGTAGATGATGTCGAGGCACCAGACCTAGCTAGCGCAGGAGATGTTATTGTCAAAATGCGCGCCTGCGGGCTGTGCGGATCGGATCTGGAAAAGATCTATGGTGAATATAGCATGGTCTCAGGCAGGCTTGGTCATGAGCCTGCCGGCGAGGTTGTGGCAACTGGTAAATCTGTCAACGGCTTTGCACGTGGTGACCGTGTCTTTATCCATCACCACGTCGCGTGTTATTCTTGTCATTACTGCCTTCATGGTGATTATACTATGTGCTCTACGTATCAGAGTAGTAACATAAGCCCATGCGGTCTAGCAGAGAATTTCTTAGTACCAGAATGGAACGTCTCAAGGGGGGGCATGATAAAACTGCCAGACAATGTATCATTTGATGAAGCGTCACTTGTTGAGCCGCTTGCATGCTGCATTAGGGCATGGAAGAAGTGCAGCTTCCAAAAGGGAGACGATGTCGTGATACTTGGCGCCGGTCCGACAGGATTGATGCACGTGCTCTTGGCTCTGGCGTTTGGCGCAGGCAAGATATTTGTCATCGATATCAATGGTTTTCGCTTGAACTTTGCCAAGAATTATGGCGTGCACGTGTTCAACCCTATTTCTGATCACGACTTTGCAAATAATATCAGGTTAGAAACAGATGGAAGAGGTGCCGATATTTCTATCATTGCGACAGGGAGTATGCAAGCGTTACTTCAGTCATTTGACCTGACTAGGAGAGGCGGTAAGATAGTGCTCTTTGGCGTCCCACCTAAAGGGTCGCAGATGTCCTATGATATGAGTAAGCTCTACTCCAGCGAACACTCACTCATCCCAAGCTATGCTGCATCTGAAATTGAAACAAACCAAGCGATGAAGCTGATAGCAGAAGCTCGT
>JBKPPX010000004.1:0-7300 GCA_046733815.1 Thermoproteota archaeon
CATCCTAATAAATCTTTAATCTTATATGTTTGTGAATTTGGTATGATAGAATTTAATTATGCGGTTGGTGTTACAGAGAATATAGGATTGCCTTTTTTTTCTTTAGCAATTTGAACCGAGAATTCAATGGGGCCGGCCGGATTTGAACCAGCGATCTCCAGCGCCCGAGGCTGGCATCATACCAAACTAGACAACGACCCCAGAGATTTACATTTGGTATGTTTCTATGTTCCGTATTATAAGATATTGGTAATGCTAAAAACGGCAGTAAATTGGACATTAAGTACAAACATTTTAATAATTAATTCTGATTTACGAATTAGAAAATTAACTCTATTTATCATCAAGTGCCTTCAGATGTTCTTACAAGAATGCCGTATGAGATTAGAAAATAAATTGATAACAATTAGAATAAACTATGCTTACCTTTGTCGTAAGTATAATTTCTACTATCTTAATAATGACATGAATTTAGTTCAGACTTATTCCATAATGACTTAAAATTGCATTTTCGCTGATATTGATCGAATGTCCCAAAGTGATTTCGGTGCTCCAGACGAGTTTGGCACCACTAATCCATCTTCAATTAATCTATTCACGAGCATAGCAGCCATCGGTAAAGCTCCTGTAGCGCCAGGCGAATTATAATTTAGGAGATGTAATGAATGATCTTTTTTAATGATTAATGTGTCTGGAAGAAATTTCCCATTCTTGTCTATAAGAGTTGATCTAATTCCAGCGGTTCCTCTTTGAGTGAATGCAGATGCTCTTAAATGAGGTAGAAATTCTCTTACTCTATTTATCATTGTAGTTTTAGAGAGCGAACTTTTTAATTCGTTACTGGCAAGAAATAAGAATTTTTTGTCAAAAAAGATCTTACGAACCCCTGACATTCTTGATGATTCAAATATCTTTGGTATAAGACACTTTAAATTCTTGCTCAAATTATATGCATAGGGGCCAAAGACCGGAACTGCATTTGGACCAACTTCACATCTTCCATCAACACGCACAATCCAATGGGGATCTAGGAAAGGATACTCTGGATATTTTGGCACTGAATAAATACTCATCTTTGTAAGATCATTATATTCTGGTGGTGCTATCCAATATTCCCCTTTAAAGTGAAGATCGGTAAGTTCCATTGCAATACCTAGAGAATGGGCTATGTCCACGGAATTACCTCCAGCTGCATTAACTACAAATTCGGTATTAATTTTTTTTTCATTTCCTTGTTCTAATATTAATGTCAAAGTTTTATTAACTGTAGAATGTGAAATTCCCTTAACTCTATGTCCGAGTAGGACTGTACATCCAAACGATTTACAATCTTGTATCAGATTCTTTGTCAAAGAACCATAATCTACAGATGCATCCTTCGAACAATATATGGCTGAACTACAATGAACATTTGGTTCGATCGCTTTTGTTTCATTTCTATCGAGAAATTTGAAATCTTGTTCTCTAAGTAGACCATTTTCTTCTCCCCATTCCATATATTTATGAAGTATATCGATACCAATTTGATCGTTCGCTACTTCTAGTACTCCATCCTGTTTGAACAAAATCTTCTTATAGTGTGAATAGGCTTGCCACATCTCATATCCTAGCGATGCAGCTTTTGCAAAAATTTTCTTTTTCACAGGATCGTAAATAAAAGGAGCATGTACTTTACCTGTATTTCTGGAACTTGTATGAACAGCAACATCTTTTTCCTGTTCAATAAGTATTATCTTTGAATCAGACACAGAGGTTAAAAAATATGCTAAAGAGGTGCCTAAAATGCCGCCACCAATGATCGCAATGTTATAAAGATCTTGCAAATTGTAAACTAGATAATTCAAAGAATATAAATATGCATTTCCAATAAATAGACTAAATTAGACCCCTGAGTGCTAATGAAAATCTATTGGTCAATAAAATGCTACAATGGATATGACTATAATACCTTTCCTTCAAAGAGTAATTGTTTGATCTCACATATTGTAAGAATCGAGATCCTATTTTCGATTCTCTCTTGTTGCATCTTTGCTAAATCATGAGTAACAATTTCCCTAAAAAATCTATTCTATTAAAAAGGTTCTCTTAAGGGACTACTAAATATTCAAAGCAAATCCATACCGTCTTCTCTGAAAGCATGCAATTAAACACATTTATTAAAACAGTTATAGTAAAGCTATCTCGCAAAAGAAACATTGATTTTATATTTTGGATTCTAGCATGCCAAATATATACGGTATCAATAATAAAAATATATTTTTAATCTTATTTTCATTTAATTATATTGGAACTTCCAATTCAATAAAGATAGTCATTCAGTGGTATTCTTCAATTATATAATTATTTTCATCATAATATTATACTGCAGATTAAAGCTGTACTATTGATGTGGTCCAAAGGTTTGAGCCTCGAGAAACTATTGCATATCATGTATATTAGATGGTTAAATACCGAGGATCGATTAGATAAATAAAGGATGTTCATGCAATGGTTAGACTCAGAAATAGCTGATACATTTATGTCTACAATTTCTCTTACTACATCTAGTTATCTAGCAATTGCATGCTCCTTTATAAGAAGAAATTATCAATGAATGTTATATTGGTATATTTAGAATATTCACTGATGAACCATAAAACTTAAACTGGCCTTAAAACTGCCATTATTGCAAAGATAATGATTGCTGCATATATATCGCTTATGATATTTTTGGCATTGATAACTATTTTTTTTGGTATTGCCACAACTGAAGAAACCAAAAGTATATCTACTAACAGCGAGGAAAATCTTCAGTCCTATGATGATAATAATACAATTGATAAATTTGGAATAAAGAAGATGTATCCAACAACGCAAGGTGGAAGAGAATGGTTTATCGACATGATTAATCCAAAAAGTGATGGCATATTCTCTATCACATCCAACTACAATATAACTAAGCAAAGGGATGCTTCGTGGCGTATTGATGCACCAATGGTTAGAATGAATATAGATACTCTTCCAGGTGTTGAACCATGGAAGAATATAGAGATCACAGGCTATGCAAAAGTAGTATCAAAGTCATCATCTTCTAATAATACTGATCTTGATTGGTCTGCAAGAGGTGGTAGACAAAATAGTAGCATTCCATGTGAAGGTACAGCTTTGCATGGGGGATTACACATTGATGGTTCTGTAGGTTGGAAAAAAGAGATATGGCAGGTTGGTGGCTATACTACTGAACGAGCCAAAGCCAAAATTCTTACTGATTCAATTTTAGGAAGATGGATTGGTTGGAAAGTAGTGATGTATAACATTAACAATGACACAGCAGTAAAGATGGAATCATATATAGATAATAAGAATAGCAACTACTGGGTGAAAGTAGCAGATCTTATAGATAATGGTGGATGGTTTGCTAACAGTCCTGATAATATATTTTATAGTGCTAATTGTGGTAAAGCTAAAGATTACATTATAACAAATGGAGGGCCTATAGTTACATTCAGATCAGATAATCTTGTATGGGATTTCAAAAACCTTAGTGTAAGAGAAATTATACCTGAAGAGAAAATATATAATCAGCCATGATGTCTTGACAATTTGATGTTTATTATCTATATTATGGCATCATTTTGTTAAATTGCCTGTTTTCTTATATATTGATAGAGATGAATTAAACTTCTAATTAATTTGTATGAATTAGCAAATATTAAGATTCATTAATCGATATTGTCAAATACTTATTATAAAATACTAAACACATTTGGCTCGTTAATTTAAGATATCATGGATATGTGGTAAATGTGAAAGAATGACGATGTTACTCAATTTTCATCCTTCCTGCAGAGTTTAATAAAAATCAAGAGCGTGAAGTTAAGAAATTAAATAATTATCACTAGGGTTGTTATCATTATATTTCTGTGGTATCTTAATGAACTCAAACAAACGAGCAAGATATAAAACTGCTTTACCTAGGATCAGCATACCAATGATATCAAGGGAAGAAGCCAGATCTGATCATATTATACAACTAACAAGAAAAAGATTAGATGTCATATTCTATAGGATATTCATGTGTTCCATTCAATATAATATTTTAAAAGGGCGGGGCAGCCCACTGGTACCACCATAAACACAAGGCCCCATCTCAAGCCATGCAAGATCCACCACGTAGACGTGCCAGCATGACTATGCCGCCTTAGGGTTGCTCCCTCCCGGACCTCACCCATTTCAACGATTCACAGTCGAAACCGCGCCTTCGCGTGGTACGCTGTTCATAACCATCCAGCACGGCATGATTTCATTTCAGCAAGGCAAGCAGGTGCCTTCCATCTATGGATTTATCCAGCAGTTACTGATCCCAGCATGAAGCCGATTTCTGGTATGGGGTACGGCTAGCACCCCGATCCTCCCTGCCTCCGCAATTCTATTACACAGTTTCATTATATTTGCTTATCACTTCTCCTAACATCTTCGACATACAATTTAATTGAATGGTTAACTTAATTTTGACTGAATCAGTCTAATACCCCTATCATATGTGACTACTTAAAATCCATGATGTCTAATTGGATATTGATATATTATCTATAGCAATTAATAACCTCTGCCCAATCAAGCACAAATAATACGCCAAGGCTGCAAGGAAGGAATATCTCAACCTAATTTATTATCCGTCAGAATACTAACAATTCTGCAAACTGAACAGATGTCTCCTGTAGAGTCTCTTCTGCATACTGAGCACTTTTGTGACCCATGTGTCAATGATGCTGACTTCATGCTTTTAGAAATCTTTAATATTGAGTTGTATGCGTTATACTTGATTCCCGGACGACCTTTTTCGAGCTTATTTAGAAATTCTCGGATATCAGTTCTGATACTTTCATGCATATACGGGCATTCCTCTGATTGAAATGGAATTTTCATCTGTAGAGCATAGAATACTATTTCGTGTTCATAAATCTCTACGAAAGGTTTTATCTTCTTCAAGCCATTTGAACCATACTGAACTGGTTCAGGGTAAATCCAAGCAATCCTCTCGATATCTCCAGCAAAAAGATTTATGGTAAAAGTTTGTAATTGATCATCTAAATTGTGTGCTGTAGCTATGACATTTGCACCCACAGATTCTGCTGCCAAATCTATTGCTCTTCTACGAAAAGTACCACATATCGAACAAGAAGTCATCTTGTCAGAAGGTCTTGTCATCATAGCGTTGTCCATATCTATCCCAAATAGATTCTTGTAACTAAGAATTTTACTCTCTATTTTTAGATCTGAACAGAATTCTTTTACGATCCGCAACGATTCGTTACGATAACCTTCTATTCCCTCGTCTATTGTTATAGCAATAAGCTCTGAACGGTCATGATTCTCAAAAATTTTTTTCATAATAAATAGTAACGCTAAGCTATCTTTGCCACCAGAAACAGCAACTGCTACTCTGTCATTATAATCGAGCATAGAAAACTTTGACATAGTTTTGGCAGCCTTTTCTTCTATGGAGCGTAGAAAACATTTTCTGCATAGATGCTCTCCAGAATAAGATCTATAGTATACACTTAATCCGTTATGGCATTTATTGCAAGGTCTCTGTGACAATGGATGTACTGAAGCAACAAGTATTATTATTTCTTGATATTAGTAGTAAATGAATGGAACAATAACTATATGCTGATAATAAGGAGATAATGTATATGAGAATGTTGGTGTATTAAAAGCATTTAAACACCAAAAACCTAGTTTAAATGTGCAGTTAGACTCAGATTTACTAGATAATATAAACCTCAAGATAATAGATTTTTTGAGTAGAGACTCATCGACACCATTTGTCGAAATAGCTAAACAGATAGGTATCTCTGATGCAACAGTACATATTAGAGTTAGGCGCATGATTGCAGCAGGAATTATTAACAAATTTACAATTTCTGTAGATAACAATCGTCTTGGTTATGACCACCTTGCTTTCATGGGAATAAATGTAGAACCAGGATTTGCAGAAGAGCTTACTGACGAGCTATCAAAAGTTGACGAAGTCTTGGAAATTCATGAAATGCATGGCAGATTTGATTTGCTTTTGAAAGTTCGTGCTAAAAATTTGGATCAGATGAGAGATATTGTAGTAAATAAGATCCGGATATTGCCCCATATCATAGAAACAGAATTAATGACAGTTCTGAAATCCAGAAAGGAAGAGCAGATGGTCTCTTTGAAAAAAGATCTTTCAGACAAAGCTGATGAGTTAACATTATAAATAAGATGTAGATCTATTTCTTATAATTAAAGTATAGATGAGGTATAATTTAAATCCAATATATCAATTTGATGAAATTATCTAAAAGACTATAAATTAGTTATTTGCAAAATTATCACGTAATGAATTGGATCAGTTATATCGTGGAATAACTTCCAATAAATTATATTTTCAAGCTTCGCGAATTTTAACTTATACAAATTCATCTGACTATGTTGAATCAATATGATACCCATTGTCCTTAACAAGTATAGTAAATATTACTACTGCAAATAGTCCCTACCGCACTAGTAATAAAAGAATCTATTGAAGCCTATTTCAGAATTACTCTTCTACCAGTTACTGCTCCGTGTCAAGGAATCATAATAACATATCATAATCATTTAATACACCAGATATTAATCAAGAGTAGAACAATATACGAATAGTTTCAATGACATAAACTAATTTCCAGTTTATCACATTGTATTAATATATCATGTTGTTAGCAAATAATTAGATAATGCAGTTTGTTCAGATATCAGATATGCATATTGGTGGTCTATTCAAACAAGATACTTTCAATACTATTGTTCACGAGGTTAACAATTTAAAGCCAGATGCAATAATTATATCAGGCGATCTGACAGATGAGGGTCTAATATTTCAGTTTCAACAAGCTCATACAGAAATCAAAAAATTTAATTGTTCTAGTTTAATAGTTTTCCCCGGAAATCATGATTACCGTCATACAGGTTATCTTCTATTCAAGAAATTCTTTCCTTCTTCAAAACAAATTTATGAATTTGATAATGTAGTTGTGCTTACTGTCGGAACTGCCAGACCTGATAGAGATGAAGGTGAGGTAGGACACAGACAGAACCTATGGCTAGAAGGAACTCTGAGCAAATATGTTAACAAAACCAAGATTGTAGCAATGCATCATCATTTAATTGCAATCCCTGATACGGGATATACCAATGTTGTAGGTATTCTTGATGCAGGAGACACCCTAAGAGCATGCTTGGAATCTAAAGTAGACTTAGTTCTCTGTGGTCATAAGCATAGACCTTGGCTTTGGAACTT
>JBKPPX010000005.1:0-16326 GCA_046733815.1 Thermoproteota archaeon
TAGTTTTATCTCTTTCAGAAAGGACTTTACTTCCCTTATCTGTCTGACAGTTAGATTATTATTTACCACATGATTCATTATTTCTGTTCTAGAATCAAACGGTAAATTGGTAAGTTCCAATGCTTGGCTAACATTCAGACGGTTGTTAAAAATTTGTTCCTTAATATCGTCAGGCAGCTTTAATAGTTGAATTCGATGTGATACATATACTTCGCTCATACCTATCTTCTTAGCCAACTCGCTTACACCTCCCCATCCAAAGTCTATGACATATTTTCTGAATGCCTCTGCTTCTTCAATGGGATCCATGGTTTTACGTTGGATATTCTCAGTAAGTTGTATCTCATAAGCTTGTTTGTCTGACATCTCACGAATTTTACATGGAATAAAGCGCCATCTCAGGGACTTGCAAGCATGAAATCGCCTATGCCCCGCCACGATTTCAAAACCGTGGGCAAGAGGACGTATTAAGATAGGTTGGAGCAAACCGTGTTCTTTGATACTACCAATTAATGCATCATCGTCATTTGAGGATAATTTGTATGATTTTTCGCGGATAGCAAATTGAGACGTACGTATCATCTTCATTTCTATAGGTTCAACTATACTGGTATCTACAAATTCCATAAATACGGGATGATTAATGAGTACTTATGTGTTATCATGCTTTGATGTAATTTTTCATTGTTTCAAAACAAAATGCAAATATATTCTATAGATTATAGTAATATACAGTAAATATTATGTAATTATTTCATCTACGCATTTACATATATTACTCTTATCATACTTCTTTTATAATTAGAGTCGGGCGTTTTTATTTTTTAAAAGACTAAAAATTTTCTAAACTGATATTTTTGAATCAGGGTTACTGTTACCTAGTATGTTCATTTCAAATCAGCAAGCTAACATATTTGCTTTATATTACAACAATTATTCAAGAACACCTCTCTAATTTTATATGATTCATATTTTATGTCATAAGTATCTTTTATTTCATATTGTATCAACCGTTTCGTCGTAACCTATGAAATTAAGTCTACCAACGCTGTGTGTTATCTATGTTGTGTAGAACATTCTGACTTGACTATTCATGATGGTGAATAAGTTTTGAAAAATTATTATAAACCAGCTTACACTTATCGAATAAACCTTGTTCGTCTATTTTATTAGATATAATGTCAAACGCTTGGATATTTTCGTCTTTAATCTCCTTATCGTATTCTTTCATCCACCTTTCTATCATTTTACGATTTACTTCAAGATGAAATTGGATACCAATAGCACTACCAATTCTAAACGCCTGGGGATACAGTTCTGAGGTTGCCATAATAATTGCATTTCCGGGAAGTTCATAGGTATCTCCATGCCACTGAAATGCTCGGATAGTTCTATCTCTTATACCGTTAAACAAATCTTTCTCTCCAGTACGAGTTATATTAATGTCATACCAGCCAATCTCCTTTCTTATACCCTTGTAAACTCTTCCACCAGCTGCATGGGCTATAAGCTGAGATCCTAGACAAATACCCAAAAGTGGCACTTTCTTTTTTATTGCATCTCTGATTAAGAATTCTTCGTCTCTAAGATATTTTATTTCATCATAAACTGCCATTGGTCCTCCGAGAACGACAATTGCCTCATAAATTTCTGCATTGTATGGAATAATGTCTGACTGTGCGTCAATAGTTTCGATCTTATAACCGTCAGATTGAAATAATTCTTTTAATGTTCCTAAAGTTTCACAGTCAATATTTTGAATTGTGAGAATTTTCTTCATTCCTGAATATAATATGAAATACAGAGCAAATAATATTTTTATATTTTATTTTCAATACCATCATAAGCTAGTTATTGATATCACTTCTAATAAAGAGTGGTTACTATTTGCATATATGTTCCATGATGTGTGCTTCAGGGATCGTTAATTTAATAAAATTTTTAAATGCAAGTAAAATTTTATTAGAGAATCGTGGATAAAAAACACTTTTTTACTGGAAAGAAAATAGAGCCTCCTAATATCCATGGAGAAATGAGAGTTTCAGAATTGATTGATTTTTTTGCTTCTACAGGATATAATGCCCGGCGGCTTGCTGAAGCAGCAGAAATTATGAAGGAAATGATTGACACAAATTCTACGATATGCTTGACTCTAGCCGGTGCGATGACTCCAATAGGATTAGGTAAGTCAATAGGTACTATGATTGCAAATGGTTTTATTGACTGGATTGTCACTACTGGTGCAAACGTATATCATGATATGCATTTTGCATATGATTTACCTGTGCGTCAAGGTCACTTTGAAGTAGACGATGACATATTGTATTCAAAGCAAATTGTAAGAATATACGATGTCTACATAAAGGAGATAGAAACACTACAAGCTCAGGATTATATCATTCAAAACGAAATTAAGAAAAAGTCAAAAGAAATCCCTAAAGTTGCCTCAACTGCAGATATCGCCTACGCATTAGGAAAGGCTACTAAGGAAAATTCAACATTTCCTGAAAAATCATTTATTGTTTCTGCATATCAACATAATGTACCTATCTATATACCAGCTATCAGTGATTCTTCAATTGGGCTTAATTTACTTCCGTTATTATTTGAGGAAAAAGGAGTACTTCCAAATGTAATTTTAGATGTAGCAGAGTCAGCTGCAATACTCTGGAAGAGCAGAAAATCTGGTGGTGTAGAATTAGGTGGTGGCGTTCCAAAGAACTTTTTCCAGCAAACTGGGCCAGCATTATATCAAATATTGAAGCTAAAAGAAGGTGGGCAAGATTACCTTATTCAGCTTACCGATGCAAGACCAGATACTGGAGGTCTCTCTGGAGCGACTTTGCAAGAAGGAAAGAGTTGGGGTAAAATCAAGACGTCACACAGAGGAAATGTAATAGTTTATGGAGATGCTGCCGTCTATTTTCCACTCTTGTGTTCTTATGTGCTTTCGGAATGCAAACCAAGAAAACCCAAGGAGCTTTATAAAAAGAAAAATTCATGGGTAACGCAGATGAAACAATTCTACATGAATAATAAAGGATTAAACCATTAGGATTACCTATTATTGTTAAGGATAACTAATAGAATTAAAATATATTTTCCGATTCCTTTAAGCTGTGAAAGATGTGAATTCGATGACGCATTGATATTACATGCATCATAGCCGTTTTGAGATAGAATATTGCGCGAGAGAATCATATATAGAATGAGTATCAATATTTTATTAGATGATGTGACTAAAATTGAAGTTTAGGAAAATTGTTGAAACTTGTATATATTCCTATGAGTTAGAAAAAATGAAGAATTTTTATGTTAACACTATTGGGCTCCAGCTGATCTCTGAAGAAAAAGAGAGACATATATTCCTAAAGGTAGGAAAGAGTATGCTGTTGATCTTCAATCCAAAAAATACAATGGTCAAAAGCAATAGTATATTTCCAATTCATGGTGCAATAACCCCGCCTGCGATGGTTCATTTTGCGTTAGAAATCGAAAAGGAAGATTATGAGAATTCAAAAAATATGTTGAACCAAAACAAAATAGAAATTGAAAAAGAAATAATATGGAAAGAAGGAACTAAATCTTTGTACTTCAGAGATCCTATTGGCAATCTAATAGAGTTTATTACTCGGGATAGTTGGCCAGTGGAAGATTGATTGATGAATGAATGTATGGTTCTTTATCTTGCTACAAGTAACAATGTTAGGATCTAATTGTTTAAGAAACTCTTGATGATTGGATGCGCCCATATTATAAGAAATTCTTAATTATCCATAGATCGCTTCACTATTCTATCAAATAAATAACAAACGATCGAATTGGTGTAGCTGCAGACCCACTGGAAGAGAAAGCAGCCTTGACAAATGAACGTTCTGCCAATGTCTGGTAAGATAAAGCTCAAAGTAAGGCGGCAGCTGTTATACAGAAACAGTCTGGTACTGTATCTTAAAATATAGATTTTAGACGGTAATAAATTATATTATTATTATTATAGATAATTGTAATAAATATACATAAAATGGTACCATCCTCACTTTAAGAAGATCGTCAATATTACAATAACTGTTTTTTATTATAAAGTCTAGAATAAATTGAACTAAATGAGCGAGGAAAATAAATCCTCTTTACCGTCATCAGAAGAAGATACTACTAAGGCACACAGAGTTGTAAAGTATAATGAAAAATTTAATGTTCCAGAACAAACTGAAGAAGAAGAGGCAGAAACACATGAAAATGCTGAAGTAGAAGACTTAGCAGATGATAGTAAAATAAAACGTAAAAAAAGCGGTCTCTAGTTTGCTGAATGCTAAAATAAAATATATTTTGTCATCCTTTTTAAAAACAAAAGAAAAGAAAAAAGAAGCAAGGAGGAATTATCTAAATGATATTACCGATGCTACACACAATGTCAGTTAACAGAATATCATAGTCCATCTTTGATGAGTATGATGCTCTGCTACTTGGCATAATCTTTCGACTATTGTCTACAGAGTAACTGGAATTATCTTGTATCAATTCTCGCAAGTTGATCATCATATCTTTGATACTGGTTGAATTAATTTCACTTATGAAGGCTATTTTTTGCTGCTGAAGTAGTGTGGGAACAAACAACAACAACAAAATAATTCTAGCACCTAACGCATCATTACGAGTTTGCTAAGCTCAAGAATATATATTCATGTAACACAAATCTGTGTATCGTTGTTTGCTACTCATTCTATTGTAGTTGTTAGGGTTGCTCTCTATCTTAATTAAAAGCATTTATCTTATAACTTTATCAATCTTGTCGTACTCGTTGTGTTCTCATGATCTGATGCCAATCCTCAATCATCATTAGGAGTACGACAATGTATTTGTATATTAATTAATTGGATTATCATTAGCATTATCTCGTTGAGTATAAGCCTGCTACCCTTACCTTCTAGAGAGCGCAGAGATATGTATTTGTGTGTGTCAGACAACAAACTGTATCACAGGCCGATTCTAGTTGTACCTTTGGGGATGCTTTCCACTCAACGAGGCTTTATATTTTACTTTACTGACTTAACATTAATATACTTTTTTCCAAATTAACTCCATATTAACTAAGAATCTGCATTAATTTCGTAATCTATAGTAACTCTGTTCTCAGAGGATCAAAAACTAATCTAACCACTTACATCAAATCAATTCAAGAGATCTTGCAATCTTGAAGCTTTAGAAATGTATTTTATGAAATCAAGACATGGTATTATGATATATTTTAATTTTATCTATTGTTGTCTAAAGGATTGATCTATGTCTTCATAATATTGTATTAATGTATATAATCTGGATATTTTTTCTTATGTATATGTTATCGAGCCGTAAATATTTCGCTGCAAGAAAACCTCGCTGTTACACCTGTATTTTCTATGAAATGATATATCATTATAAATCAAAAATAGTCTCGTGAGTAGTTGCAGTTTGCTCACTATGGAACAGACTCATCTTGTTTATTCTATTAATAAGTGATATCTTATCATATACTTTAGTTTAGGTTGGTAACATCAATATCACTAATAATAGCTGAGGCATCATTAGAAACTGTACCAAAACAAATAGCTAGTCATCCTGCAGTTAAAAACCAAGCTCAAAAGCTCGGCAGAAACCCTAGAGAAATTTTACTTGACAAAAGTTATCATCATACTGCAATGCTGAGAGCTGGATTAGACTCATATTGGAAGCGTGGTAGACCAGATATAATCCATTTTGCCCTGATGGAGGCATTATCTACACCATTGTTTGTTAAAAACATGTTGAAGGTATACATTCACACAGTAAAAAATAAGTTAATAGTTATTGGTGATAATTTGCGAATACCAAAATCCTACTTTCGTTTTGAAGGTATTATGATTAATTTATTCAAACAGAAGGTGATTAAAAGTGCTGATGATAATAATATGCTTTTAGAATTGCACGACAATATTACATTTGAACAATTCATAGTAAATGGAATAAGACCTGACAAGCTGATAGGCCTCTCTAGCGATGGAGTTAAAAGCAGTGCAGAAGAAATAGCTTCTAGAAACATTACTAAAAACAATAACCACATTGCATTTGTGGTTGGAGGCTTTCCAAAAGGTCAGTTTTCAGACGATACAAGCAAGATATTTAGTTGTTCATTTTCTATTGGAGAATTAAAATTGGAGGCACACGTAGTTATTGCAAGAATACTCTATGAATGTGAGAAAGTTCTCGATTTGGATCATTACTAGGTTAATTGTAGAAAATTATTAATTGACAATTTAATTGTGATGCTATCTAGATCATTAAGACCTCCTATGGACTAGTGGCATATACGGGGATCCATCAGATCCATAAGCAAGACACCTTGCATATCTGATTTCTCTAGAATGATTGCTTGCACCTCCGTTACATATCAGCAATAAAAGAATGGATAAATGTAATAACTTCTATATCTTCTGATATTATTGGCACTTAACGATGACCAATTGAATAATTTGGCAGATTAGATGATGGAAAAATGCCGCCAGAGATCATCTCTTGGATGAAACATCGTTTTTTTGATTTTGTAGTATCGACATTTGGACAGATAGTTAATTGGCTGGAAGTTGGGATTGTGATAGATACCAATCAAATTAAGTTAGTTAGTTAGTTAGTTTGTTAGTTAATTCGTTCGTACTTGGACTGGTTGCATAAAAGATAGTTTAACAACCATCGATATATAAGATGAGGATAAGAATTTATAGGGAATTATAGTTTAACAAATGTACTTTTATATCTCATTGTTTTAGAAAAAAATTGAAGCACAGCTGTCATCAATAGCATCACAATTTTCAGATTTCAAGACAGATATAAATCCACGATCTTGGCTCTTAAAGTATCGTCGTAGTTCAATAGGTTACGTTACCAAAATGCTTTTGTTTTATCATGGAATTGGCTTTATACTAATGGTGATCGGAACATCTGTAATCGAAAAAGTATTTTTGGATTATGAAGAACCCTCACGTCCTCTGTATCTTAGCTTAGTGTTATCCGCTGGACCTATCGAGGAAACTATTTTTTTTGGTATTCCATTCTATGTCTTTGGCAATCATTTTGTGGTTTTGGGAGGCGGTATTATATGGGCAATGATGCATATTCTGAATACTGATACCTTTCAAATGAATGCTCTTGCATATGCAAACTGGTTATTTGTTATTCCTTCCCTTTTTTTCAGTCTCAGAACTTGGATCAGCGGAAAAGGTTGGTTTGCGGTACTTACACATACTATATGGAACGGAATTTTTTTTTCTGCAAGTTGTATCGCTGGGCAAACATTTTGTATAATTAGTTGGTCCCAGGGAGATTCTCCTGGAATTATAAATAGTATAATTTTATCTGGAGGATTGCTAAGTTTAACCTATGTATTATATAGAAGAAAACAAAATAAAGAAAAATGATATTCCTCTCTTTACATCTTTTTCAGCTTTTTAACCTGAAAAGTATCAATGGAAGATCGTTTCTTTAAGAGTTTGGAAACGCAGATTTATCATCATACAAAACACTACTACTACACATGATGACGTATTTTCGAAGAATTATGATCAATAAATACAAACTGAATCTGATGCATATTATTGATATTTTATTATTATTCGCCAAATATTAATGCACTACGTAGCTAACAATGAATGCATAATGTATAGTTAGAGTATGGGCATGCTAGTTATTCGTTCGAAAGACCATATATCTTCTAATGATAGCCCACTCCAAAGCTTACTTCAAGATTATGTCAAATGCTTTGTATTTACGAAAGAAAATACTTGTTAGCAGTTGACTAAGACATTGACTTGTAGATCTTTTCAAAGAGGCACTGATAAATGAATAATAATATCATTTACAATTTTATGCAATGTCTACTATTAATCACTATTACCATTATCTTTGTTATATGCAATTGAAGATAAATTAGAATTGAATGAAATTCAAATTGTGCGTTTACGGCAAACATTACAACGTGGGTATAATAACGTTTGTGCTAATTATTGTTATATGAATTCTATTATATTTTTATTCTTTTATATTATTGGCGTAATCTTGGCTAGTTTTTCCATTATCGTTTTCTTATGATCTTTAGAGCTAGATTTTGATCTTGATCTTCAATAACTAATCCTTTTATTTTTTATTATTTTTTGTCAAAGTAATAATGTATAATATTCGCTCAAATATATTGTTATAGCAGTAGCTTAACGTTTATAGATTATTCAAAAAAATAACGTGTATACGTGTTTTAACAGCTAGACCTATATTAATATAGAGAAAAGTGATAGTCTAAGAAATGATTATTATTTGTGGTAGTATAAGCAATGATCTTATGAAAAGGGACCAAAGAAATAAAAATATTAGACAATTTTGGCAACCAAGCAGGAAGGGTGTTTAATGATATCTTACTATATCATATTCAAAGAATGTGGTCATAGATCTTATAATATAAAAAATGATAACATGTAAGACAAAATTGTGCATCATTGGTATTGTGACCAATGTGGACAAGTCAGAACAATAAAGACGTTAGGCTTCCTTCTAGAGAATAATATGTCGAATTAGTTACGATAAACTTATTACCTAAATACAAGAGTGGGTATTTTGAGAAAATATATCTTATCTAAAGCAACAAAAATAGATGCAAGTTTCTTTATGTAAACTTCGGTAATTATTGCTTTAGTTTTTATTTTCAGGAGTTCTTCAACTTTTCCAGATTTATGCTGTATATATATTAAATTTAAAAATAAAGTTGCTCGAGCCTTATGCCGATATAAACTCGCGATTATGATAATTATCCTACCTCCATCAAAATTTCTTAATTATCTATTTTATTGGTATTACTGAATAATATACTGGTATATCGCAAACTCTAACAAGATGAGCTTTTCCAATATATAATATAAATAGCATTACTGCTAACTTTGTGTATGCAAGAGCATGGCAATCATGGCAAGCGTGACTCTAAGACAAACAGGCTTATGAATGAAAGTAGCCCGTATCTATTACAACATGCTAATAATCCTGTTGATTGGTACGCATGGGGAGAAGATGCTTTTCAAAGAGCAAAGAAAGAAGATAAGCCTATATTTCTTAGTATAGGATATAGTGCGTGCCACTGGTGCCATGTGATGGCGCATGAATCCTTTGAAGACGAAGAAATTGCCAAAATAATGAATGAAAATTTTATTAATATAAAAGTAGATAGAGAAGAAAGACCAGATATAGATGATATATATCAAAAAGTTAGCCAAATTGCAGTAGGAACAGGCGGCTGGCCTCTGTCTATATTCTTGACTCCAGACCAAAGGCCCTTCTATGTAGGGACATATTTTCCAAAATATAGCAGGTATGGTATGCCCGGCTTTGGCACGATATTGACTCAGCTAGCCGAAGCATACAAATCAAAAAAACAGGAAATCAATGCTGCAACTTCTGAATATATGCATGCCTTATCATATAGAGCAAAAGATATTCAAGGAAAAGAACAAAGTATCGAGCGATCAATACTAGATGAAGCAGCCATTGGGTTGCTGCAGATGGGCGACCCGGTATATGGTGGTTTCGGCCAAGCACCAAAATTTCCAAATGCATCTAATCTTCTCTTCCTTCTTCATTACTATGATATTTCAGGAATTAGCCGTTTCAAAGATTTTGTCATGTTTTCAGCAGATAAGATGGCTGCTGGTGGTATTTACGATCATCTTGGTGGCGGGTTCGCTAGGTATTCAACTGATCAAAAGTGGCTTGTTCCTCACTTTGAAAAGATGCTTTATGATAACGCTTTATTGGTGCAGCTCTATTCAGAACTCTATCAAGTCAGTGGTAATGTAAAATATTCAAAAATAGTAGAAAAAATTCTGGAATATGTGATTGCTGAAATGACCTCTCCTGATGGTGGGTTTTACTCTGCCCAAGACGCAGATTCTGAGGGTGAAGAGGGCAAATTTTATGTATGGTCAAAAAAGGAAATTGACAACGTATTAGAAGATGGAGATATTTCTAATATCTTTTGTGAATATTATGGAATTACAGAGGCTGGTAATTTTGAAGGTAAAAACATTGTCAATATCAGAAACTCCATAGACCATCTGGCACAAAAATATCATATGACAACTGAGATGATAGAAGGAATCATCCGTGATGCTTCAAAAAGTCTTTTTGAAGTTAGAAGTAAAAGAGTAAGGCCAGGAAAAGATGATAAGATACTGACTTCTTGGAACGGACTTATGATATCAGGGTTTGCCAAAGGCTATAAAATTACTGGAAAGGAAAAGTATCTTGATGCTGCGTTGAATGCAGTAAACTTCATAGAATCTAGAATTGCAAAAAATGACGGTAGATTGCAAAGAACATTTAAAGATGGAATTTCAAAATTAAATGCCTATCTTGATGATTATGCGTTTTACGTCAATGCATTATTAGATGTATTTGAGATATATTCCCAACCGAAATATCTTCAAAAAGCAATGGTTTATACTGACTTTATGATCCAACACTTTTGGGATCCCAGCGAAGGCAGCTTTTTCTTTACTTCAGATGATCATGAACAGTTGATTGTCAGAACAAAGAGTTTTTACGATCTTGCTATACCAAGTGGCAATTCTATGGCTGCATCAAACCTCATTAGGTTATATCATTTCGTTCAAAACAGCGATTACATAGATAAGGCAGAGCATATAATGCGAGCAGCTGCAAAAAGTGCGGCAGAAAATCCATTTGGGTTTGGCCAGCTGCTAATAGCGATGTATCTTTATATAAAAAAACCCGTCGAAATAACTATTATAAGAAAAACTGAAAAGCCAAGAGCAAATTCTGAGATGGTAAATTGGTTAAATAGACGGTTTATCCCAAATGCCATTACTGCTGTCATTGACAACAAATCACAATTACAAGAGCTGCAAAGCTATTCATTTTTCAAGGGAAGAAATTTAGAGCAGGAAAATCAAACGGAATCCGACTACGCATTAGTTTGTAGAAACTTTTCGTGTTCTCTTCCTATACACTCCATACAGGAATTGGAAAGACTTATCAGAACCTCTTAATTGGGTTAAAATTGGATTGGTATTTTATTATTTATCTATTTATAGATTTATTTATTTATATAAATTTTGTTTGTTTTAATATCAAATTATTCAAACCAGCTGTAGAACCCTTTTTATTATGTAGCTATGCCTTCTGCTTCTAATGTTTTTGCATAAACAAGGAGTGCTGCCACAGTCTTTACGTCTTGAAATTCTCCATTAATGCATTTTTTGATTGCAGAAGCAAATTTCATGCGCTTAACAATAATGTTTTCATCATCATCAAGATCTTGTGCTGTTTTCTTTATCTTTTTTAAATTCGTTGCAATATAAACATGCATTAATTCCGTGTCATATCCTGGTGCCAGGTACCATCGCATTACTGGGAATAACTTACCTGTATATCCTATTTCTTCTGCCATTTCTCTTAACGCCGCCTGCTCTGGCGTTTCATCCTTTTCTATTTTTCCTGCAGGTATTTCTAAAATGTTTTTCCCTACTGCGTGCCGATACTGTGTCACAAAAAGTATGTCTGTATTATTAAGAACAGGAATAATCCCTATAGACGGTAAATGTTCTACTATTTCTTTTTCAATTATCTTTGAATTTAACTTAAACTTGTCTAATCTAAGCGATATGTTGCCTGAATAAATTTTCTGACTATTCATGAGTTTGACTTTATTCTTCATTTATTTTTTACAATCTTACTCATTTTCGTCAATGCTTAAATGTATCGGTAAACAATATTTTTTAGGATCCCAGACTTATGGACAGAGAAAGGTCTGTAATCTTAATTATCTTTATGATATGCGGTAGGTCTTAACGCCTCCACTACTTTCTTTGACTTAAGTCGACGACTATTCATCAATTGGTTGTCTAAGGATATTGAGTACAAAGAGGTTTGGTACATACTGTTTATAAGTTATTAAATGATTCCAGAATGTGTTTTTAATACTACAAGACAACAACATTACTTTCTGTTATGAAACTCTTAACCTTGCTGTTGAATCATAAGTTGTCTGATTTTTCATCTACATATTACTTTCAAAGTATTATATATCTGATTTAATTAAATGAAAATTCTGGAATGGTTTATCCAGTATTTATATTCTGCTAACTGTCAATATTTAGAAAACAGGCTCAAAATTACCATGATTTATAATGTAATATTGCTGAATTTATGCTATGAGGACACAACCTCTTCTTTTCTTTTACAGAAGAAAATATCTTAACAATCAGCACTTTGCCTTGTTACAATTTTTTTGGGCTAATACTGCATTGGCAATTTTAATTACTATGCCTATGTTGGGACTAATGTTATACTTTCATCTCAATTATAATAACCTATTTTTTGGAACTATCGTAGGATTTTCAGCTCATGTATTAGTATTAGCGCTTTCAAAACGAATTTCATCAATATTAATAAGCCTCGTTTCTGTCTAGCACTTTATTTTTTTACGCTTGTGATGATTATTGTATTTCGTATAGAGACGGAAATGCCTTATAATAATTATTATGATAATAATAACGAATATCTGAATAACTAAAATTGATTTTTTTTATATATCGATATATCTTTTCTTATATTCTAAATATGTTATGGAGATTCGAGATGGCCAAATCCGAAAATTTTTGCTTGCCATCGGCTTAACATCATCACCTTTTAGAATTCTATATGTTATAGAGTTTAATGTTAAGTATGTCAAATACTAATACTAAGATATTTTCTATCCACATCAGGATCAAGTCCAGCTTGCAGACAAGCGAAAAAATTTAAAATCCCGCTCTAATTGGATCATCTGGCTTCATCAGTTCTCGCAATAATGTAGTAGCGTAAGATCCTTTTGGAAGTTTAAAACATACAGTTAGAGATCCTCTGAATCTGAAGTCTTTTGACCAAAGGGGTGCTTGTCTGAATCCTCCTTGAGCACTTAATTCTTCCATCTCTTTTATATAAAATTCTCTTGGTGTTATCCCTTCAGTACTCATTATTTCTTCTGTAATTTTGTCAAATCTTCCTTTCCCTGGTTGAAACGTGTAACCTATTAGACGAATTGCTGGAACGGTTTGTGAAATTAAATCCGTGCTAGGATTATATTTTCTTATTCTGCCAAAAACTGAAGAATTCTCTATTTCAAAGCACAAGTCGCCTTCCTTGCTCTTAACTACATTTTCACCATTTAAAACTGCGATGCTTAGGCATCTATTAAAAATATATGCCTGATAAGCCTGAACAAACAATCTTCTGATGTTAATTGGAATGGATCGCAATGCAGCTATCGGACCCTTACCCTTTTCTAATGCTGACATTACAAGGTATTCTATATCCATTCGTCTAGGAAGTTCCTTAATAATTTGAGAATATTTCTTTGGATCACGGCTTTTATTCCTTATCTCCATGCTCATAGTAGAATCATACTCAGTAGTAAAAGATAACAAAAGTTCTGCTGCCTTTTGAAAATTGCGTTTAACAATTTCCTTTCCGACAAGATGAGTAACCATTCTTTCGCTTCCGAATCTTTGCAATCCATAAAAATTCGCTATATTTTTTATCTCCGGTATAAACGAGGAGATGTCTGACACGGTAGGATTGTGAATGGTAATTGTAAATGCATTCCCTGATAGAGAGGATTTTCCTATTGGGACTTTAGTAAATCCTTTCAAAGATAAAAGTGTATGAGCAGTAGTTGCTTCTTTTATTATATTTTTTGTCTGCTCCGAACTTGCATATTGTTTTGTTACTGCTTTTGCATCTTTTAGACCAATAACTTTCAGCGTAATGCCAAGCTTCCTTCTAATCTCAAAGATCGCGTGGTTTGAATCAATATTTCTTTTCTCTAAAATGTAAAGCGGATATTTATGGTGCACGTCTTGTTCAGTTGAGATGTTAGTGAGAAAAGATGTATCTATTATCTCCGAAACTCTAAAGTCTTCGTTAGTACGCTTTATAGAACCACTAACGCCTCTATAGTCAGTACAGTAGCATTCTATGCCCGCAAGCTTGTCGATTTTTGGAACCTGGCTATTCATTATCTTTAGCATCTCAGAATTGTCAAGAAATCAAATAAAGAGTAATCGTATTTGTATAACGTAGATATATCATTGCAATCAATAAAAGAACAAAATAATTTAAATCGTAGTATCAGCAAGATCTGCTATATCGTATTTGCTCATATGATTGTTGTTGTGCTTGTCAACTTAGATTATTGTGAATAGTAGTTCTCTGATACTAATCTATATGTCTGCTGACACTTAAATTAGAGATTAGATAAACTTCTAGGAGTGTGCGTATCAGAAGAAAGGATTTATATCAATTAAGACAACATGAATGTATGGGTTTAGGGCAATATATGGCCAAAGAGTTTATGAAGGAATTAGGTAATAGATCCAAAGAATTCTACGAATTTATAATGCCAGCCATAGACATGATCGAAGACGGCAATGACCTATTGGTTATAATTGATCTGCCGGGTTTTGCTAAGAAGGATATAAGACTTAGGATAGTAGGAAATTTGTTATCGATTAATGCAAAAAGAGAACCTGAGGAGAATACTGGCACTGTATATTATAGACAAAGACCATCTCTAATAGAAAAGAAAATTATATTACCGATTTCAGTCAACGAAGATGATGATGAAAAGGTGGTTGGCACAGCCAAATATGTAGATGGCGTTGTTACACTGAGAGTGCCAGTTCCAATGTCAAGTAATATTCCAATAATATAATATAATAAGCAGGTTAAATATAAAATAGTAACAGAAAAGCAGCATTATTTACGTGAATGATCTGGCTTCATTTTTATCTGATTTTGAATTCTCTATCGCTTTCATTTATTCAGATTTTATATTATTGTGTTTATACAATGTCTTGCCGATAGCGAGATACCAAATATATTGTATTTAGTTTCTGATCATTTAGTATAACACAACTTCGTATTGCAAGTAGAACGGTGTTAAATTCGTCGATAATGCGATAATGTAAAAGGTATCGGATCAGAATAATTCAGAAAAATTATCAGACTTTTTAAAGTTTGATACAGCGAATGATAGATAGGAATGACAATTATTACTTCCAAAAACATTGTACAAGCTCAGAGCGATGAAATCTGCGCAGAGAACAGTAATACCAATTCAAAAGGGCTTATGGACTGAATTAACAACGCATTTTAATAGCCGGATATGATATAATAGACAAATAAGTAATAGCAATGTCAAATAAAATCTTCGCAGCTAATAATGGTAGTTCATGTCTAGAGGTACCGAAACGAAATAAAAGGCGAATCCTGGTTGTAGATGATGAATCGGATATTGCTTCACTTTTCCAAATAAGCTTAGAATATAATGGATTTGAGGTTGAGACATACAGCGATCCATTATTAGCCTTATCTAACTTCAAAGCCGATTTATATGGCCTTGTGCTTCTCGATGTTAAAATGCCAGGAATGAATGGCTTCGAGTTGTACAAGGAAATAATGAAGATAGATAATAAAGTCAAAGTCTGTTTCTTGACAGCATATGATCTGTCTTATGATGAATTCAGACAAAAATTACCCACATTGAATGTAAAATGTTTTCTTAGAAAACCAATCTTAATTTCTGATTTGGTAAAACGGATAGATTTAGAATTATATCGTGATGAATAACCAATTATAAGATATATATACATACCGTGGCTTACACAAAATGTTTTCTTAGGAAAAACTCATGAAGTTCTCACTGCTAGAATTATCATTTGGTATAAATATATGTTATATATTAGGTATACCTAATTATGCAAAATAAAGACCGAAAATCAAAACAGAGAAATTTTAGATCGGTTTGGGGAATTGTTGTTGCATTTCCATCTCTTATTCTATTGATACTGGCGTCAGTCTATCCTGATGTAGTTTTCTCCCAGGTGCAAGAACTGGATGACAAAGAAACTCAAAGACAACCTGCTCAGATATTTGAAGATATTCAAGTATTATTGAACAAAATCTTACTTGAATACAAAGCGCAAAATTACACTGGAGCAGAGGAGCTTGCTACAGTGGCCTACTTAGAAAACTATGAATATATAGAAGCACCTCTAGAAAAGAAAAATAAAGCGCTAATGGAAGAAACAGAAATTATGCTTAGAGAAGATCTTCGTACAGCTATCGACGATAAAGTTCCATTAAAAGAAGTTCAACAGCTTATAAACAATATAAATAGCAATCTAGATCTAGCAAAGCAGTTATTTACCGAGACCTCAGCTACATAATGCTTAATATATGATTGACATCTCGGCATTGATTTTAGATTCAATGTTAGAA
>JBKPPX010000006.1:0-3996 GCA_046733815.1 Thermoproteota archaeon
CATATTAAGTGGTGGTACCTCCTCTGGCATGATCATCATACCTCCTATAACTTTAAGTGGTGAAACTCCATTGGCATCACAGGGAATGTGAGCTTGTATATGACCTGTGGCTATTTTAGATGGAGCCGAAGTATATAAGTGAATATAATTCTTTGCAGGAACAACTTTTCCATCTAGTAGAATTGGTACTGTCTCAAATACTTCGGAGGTTTGTGCTTCATGTACTTCATGTTGGCTATGTTGGCTAAAAGCAACATGAACATTGTTAGTAGTAGTAAGTAATATTAGTGCCAAAACAAGAAAACTACAGCCAAAAATAGATATAATATTTTTTTTATTCATCTCTCGATTGTACAAATGAGGGCTATTTATAACTGTATATAATATGCATATATATACATAAAAACACATGTAAAAATCGCTAATCATAAATAACAATTATAATAATAAAGTATAGTGGTATACTAGGTTTATTTGCTAATATATCAATGAATCACTGGCTGTGAATAAACTTTATGATTTATTCTAAGGAATATCAGTAGCAGATGCGTTATTATGTTATAGTAGTAGAATATGATGTTGCGGATGCATTTGCCTATTAATACCGACCATCATCATCACTAACAACTTATTTAGAAGTACAGAGTAGGTAGGGAAGAATATCATCAGTCCCCGATTGACAGCACAATAGTTGGTAATGTATGCAGACAAATAATGGGTGTAAGATACTTCCTAGGACATTCTTTAGTTGCTTGCCATCATAACGCCAAATGACGATAGATTTCTACTGCTCACTTTTTATTTGGTCACTTTTTTACTGGGGCTTAAATTTGCTAGGTTCAATTCAGGTGACCAGCATATAGCTGTTAGAAAGCCCAGTATAATTTTAGCGTTCCTTTAAATAGTAAATCCTTATACTTTTACTATCTATTGTTTATTTAACAGCAACAATAATAAATATAGAGAATACAATTTCTTCTCATAAGTTGTTATCCAATTCATAATTGTTGTTGTCTAGCACACATACAACATATCCTGGAATAACGGCAAAAACATGGCAACGAGGTTTCCTTACTCGTATTCTTTTCCCTCCTTCCATGGACTCATATATTATTGCTGGTTGTAGAGATAGTTCTTTCTATTTAGTTGAAAAAAAGTTTTACTAATAAAGTTAACATTAAATGTAGATTTATGATATTCAAAAATTATTAATCAAATGTTCCTTATATTGGAATTCCTGATCCCTCATTTATTTGATAGGGGTTCTTATATAAAGTGAAATACTCATATTGAAGTTTTCAAATGTTTTCAATAAAGGCATGTCTTGTTTACAGACTGCGTAAAGACTGCTACAAATTAAGCTATCTATGATGGCTTTAGATATTAGATGTCTTCAAAAGATGAAAAACATTCTTATGTTACTATTATGATATGTAAAAATTGTAATTCTGGTTTATTGACAAAAAACTTTTATAAAATGTATTAGTTAATATTATAATATTACTATTGTTTCTAATCTATATCTTTAAACCTAGCTATTTTTTGCATTATTATTTCTATTGATCGGTAACGCTTTCTAACATCGGTCAATACTATAGCGTATTGTGTAATAAAACTTTGGTCGGTCGTTTTAGGGTGGGGTAAAAATGGGGATTTTTATTTTTATTAAAAACTTTATAATTTGCTATTATTGCACTCCATTTTGAAATGTAAGTTTATATAACTTTACATTTTTTTGATCTACTTTATGATTTTTCTAGTAAGAATCTATAGGTAGTATGCAAGAAAATGATCATTGTGTGTTCTATGACTATACTATCCTACTAACTATTATACAATACAGCAGACAAAATACAACCATCTAAAAATGAAGTCATCATTCAGAAAAATAAATCTAAAAAAATAGTGGTAAAGAAAATAAAAATTTTGTTACTATTTGATAGCATTAACAAAAAGGGAGGATAAGCATATTTCCATCAGTCATCCGCTATGCCTTTCTCTAACGCTACTTTCTTTTCTATAATTCCAACACTTCTATGGTGATGCATCAATCAAGTCTTATTTTTTCTCCATTAAATTTCGTAAACTCAAAGAAATGCATCTCTTTGTATATCGTATTTTCCTGCCGGAGTACTTCTATTGCGACCTTCTCACCTAGCAAGATAGATTGGTAATAGTCACTCCAATAATGCATCCCAGCCCAGTTGCGACCAATAGCAACGTTACCAACTAACTTGTTTAATTCACCGCCTACTGTTAATTCATCTTTGTCTGAGCCTGTGTAACGTTCAAGCTTTGTACGATCTTTACTAGGTATAAAAGCACGGGGGAGGACAAATGTCTCATCAAAGAATGCCTTTAGGATTGTAGCCATAGCGCCAGAGGCAGTAGCATGTCCCGCACCATAAGATGGATGGGGTGGACAACCTTGGGGAAATGCCATGGGCAGCAGAAATGAATCTCTTTTATTGAATTGTGGCTCATCAAATACATTAGATTCGAGTAATTCACGGTTAATTGGATACTCTTTTTGGCCAGTCTTGTGAATATGAACAAGTCCTCCAAATTCCTCAGGTCTTAGCCGCCTATGTACATAGAATTTTTGGAACCAGACTGCTCTCATTGCAATAAGTAGCACCCTTGAAAGCTCTGCCAGAGGAGTAAAAGGTCCAAAGTTAAACAATGCTTCTTGAGTACGTGAATCTTTGTATGGATCACCTGGATGAAATGGAGCACTTCCACCCCGAAGTACAGCTGCTGGATCAGGTACTACTCTCATACAAGGAACTTCCTCATGTAGTAAGAGGAAGGTTGCAATTGTAAATTCCTGGGAGGGAAGATCGTCATACTGAACCCAATTGGCTAAATCTCGTGCGTGACCCATGAATCGAGGGGTTGTGTCGTAGTTATTAGAACAAAACTCGCCGCTTCTAGGATCAAAACCATTTTGTACTCTCAGCCATTCCTTAAAATCAGTCAGATAGTCACTTCCAGGCATATAGGTTAAAATTCGCTGGTCCAAACGATTACCCCATCCAATTATTACCCATCCATCCTCTGGTTTTAGACCAAAAGCTGGAATCTTGGTGCCTGAGAGTGCAAACTGGGAAACATATGGTCCCTTTTGTGTTCCTGGCAAATCAGGACGGAAAATTGTATCTGGAGTGACTTTA
The DNA here is from genome assembly GCA_046733815.1 of Thermoproteota archaeon. Taxonomy (GTDB): domain Archaea; phylum Thermoproteota; class Nitrososphaeria; order Nitrososphaerales; family Nitrososphaeraceae; genus JAJNBK01. The sequence goes on from JBKPPX010000006.1 coordinate 3,174, forward strand.
CCATTTCGCTTCGGACCGTGGAAATCAGAAAACGATGACAAGTCCTCTGCTGCTCGTTCAATCAGCTTACTATTCTCATACTCATTAAAAGGTACATCCCGCGCGAGTGCCATCCAGTACATTTCGGCCATTTCGCCACCACCCTCGGCTGAATCAATTCTAGGAGCAGGTGGTTGAGCTAGTCCAAATGGATCTGGACCAAATAGAGTAAAAGTCAATCCTGCTAGAGGATTAAAGAACTTGAGAGCATCGCCCCTTTCTGGAATAGCCACCTTAACCTTTTCCCAAGCTTCAAACGTCCCAGTTTTTGCTGCTCTGAGGAAAGATTCATACGATTCTCTATCTGGCTCGCCTAATTTGTTATGCATTAATCCTTTCCTGTAATTACCAATATAGGTACGATGACCATTCTCACGGTAATCATCTTCCTCACCGTTGTTTGGATGATCAGGCCATTTTACATCATAGGTTCTTTCTGCAGCTCTTCTGCGTATCTCAAGGCCCATTCGTTTACGCTCTGATTCACTCATTGGAAGCACAGTTGTAGAGTCTCCTCTTCCTCCGCTGCCTCCATTATTCCATGCAAAGGCAGATTGAGTATTACTGTTATTATTTCCCATTTTAAAAAGGCCCATTCCACCGAGCACTACACCTGTACCACCCCAAAATAATGCTTTTAAAAAATCTTTGCGTGTGATATGGTTGTCGGACGTATTATTGTTATTTGAGGTATTATTGTTGTCTGACACCAGTTGACAAATGAAAGGACTATATAAAAGCGTTATTATTGACTAGTAAAGCTTTTTTTCACACTACATAGTAA
>JBKPPX010000007.1:0-7985 GCA_046733815.1 Thermoproteota archaeon
TTAATGAATTGTTTATTGGTTAGCTTGTTGATCATCTCGATGCGAATGACCTCCTTAGACAAACCGACGACAAAGTCGACAGATATTTCTTGATGCGTTGACAGTGAGATGCATAAGCGATTATTGAGCAATGATCATTTATGGAATAAAAATAAAGAACGTGGTATAGTTCCAATGTCTCTTTACAAGAAGATAAACAAAGTTCCTACCAGAGGACTCTATTTGCTTATAGTTACAAGATGCTCGTCGCATGACTGATGGAAAGCAGCTGACAGACGACAGCTAAAACTTCTGCCATGGTCTAGCATGCTTTTTAAGATGACAGTTTTCTGAACAATAATAATCGTCACACATGTAACAGTAAATTGGATAATCTTGAGTTTTCCTGCCACATCCACCGCAGGCAGAAGACATATCCATTGGTATGTCTTATCATACGTGTTCGCATGACTTAAGTTTTTTAATGAATACTACGAGGCAACCAAATATAATATCATCTTCTGCTGTCGCATTACTTTTTTCAGCGCCTTAGCTCATCCCAATTCCGACAATTACTGGTCGCTTCGACCTTGTAGGATAAGAACCACTATAATTCACGGGTTCGGTGGAACCCAGAACGATATCGGTTTTTTAGAGGGATTCTTCTGAGTGGTAATAGAATCGCTTAGCTTTAAAGTTTTGCTGATGCTGCAGGTATGTTCGAAGCTAAAGTTCGTCTAACGAGCATACGTTTTCCCTGTCGACAGAACAGTTGCGATATTGTAGCTTACAAACGATACCGTGTAAAACGTGCGGCAAGAGACTATATGATACAACAAATTCACGACTGTGAGGAGGCGCTTCGAAATCTGGTCTGGCTCTTTGTTGAAGATATCATTATTATCATTAACAGCAGTAGTTGCCGTTGTCATTCTGATCTCAAAAGCTCCTCAATCTTTCTCATAACGTCGACCATGGAATCTCTTGCCCCAATGAATTTTTTGTATTTGATATAAGCGCCTGGCTCTGTATCTAAAATCCTCTCTAGTCGTTTAATTTCTGTATTGAGCTTTTCAACTTCTATAGTCATCTCGCCCGAATATCTGGCTAGTTTCATTCGTTCCTCGTAGCTTAGAGTCATAGCCTTCGTCATTGTCGCCCGAGCTCCTCATCCTCTCGTTCTCTCTCTTCCTGAATGCGAGCGTCATACCCCATCTGCCAGCTAATGGTTAAATCCTCGATTGTGTATCGCTTCTCAATTGATATGGCTTCTCTCAAATCTAAGTAACTCTAAGGAGTCACATTCATGGTCATCGCTCGTGCCATGGATTTCCCACGACAGCAGCAGCTGCTGTAGATCACAACCGAGTGTGTTCCTATCTTGGCTCCGACGTCAACGGTGGCCATGAGGTCTTCGGGTGCTCGCTAGCGATATTGAGCTAGATTTTGGTATCACCACCCGAAGATTGAAGAGCCCCAAAAAGTAATAGATAAGCAATAGCGCTACGTAAGCTAAAAATACCAGAATGCGCAATTTGGATTTGAAGACTAGAAACAAAAGCGTTATCTTAGGCGCGGCGTTTGGTTCTATTCTATTGGTTTTTGGTGCTGCAGTATCTTTTATTCCGAATGCATATGCTACCAATAATACTGAGACAATAGGTGGTCTGGCCACAACTCTTGATTTAGGTAGTCCCTTTTTTATTCAGCAATATCAGCATAATGTTGAGCCGCTACAATCGGAAGAACCAAGGCTTTACGTGAACCATACAAACCAAGGACTAATCAATGGAAACTTGTGGGTCAGTCATGTGGGGAACACCACTGAGACTCACATAGGTAATAACACAGTCTATCTCACAGGTTTCAGAAATCTAACGACTGATAATGGTATGGATCACGCAAGTTATGATTTCTATGCAATAGGTAACTATCATGCAAATAACACTTACACAAGTAATGGCGTGGCAATTTTTGATGAAGTTGCTACTGGAAGACTATCATCCCTAGCGAATGCAGTTGCCATCTATAAGGTCAAGGTTGATGCCAACGATAACAGGGCATTTCTTATGTGGCAGTTGAGATAAGATCTGTGGCACTGGAAAATTATAAACCTAGAATTACGAGTCAATGCGGAAGTGGCACGTAGGAGCAGCAAAATGTTCATGGCATTTAGCGGGGGTCCCATCCCTTTGTTCCTGAATATGTAGACCTATGCGCGACTAGCCTAGATCGATGTATTCGCGTAGTATATTGGTTATTTAGGGCTCTGTTAACTTAAGGCAAGAACTATAGCTAGGCGTATCCTAGCATTTCATTGTTGTATGGAACGCAATAGGACACGACACGCACACCCAGCCATAATCAGCTATGGATTGTATCTATATTTAGTTCTCGAAGCTTAAGGTTGGCAGCGAGATGTCTGTCTAATGCTGCAATTACAAGGACGCACGTAGTCATCTGGATAGGGGTTCAGAAGTATTCCAGTTTGACAGAGAGATTCAGGATGGATAAACATTCAGTCAAGAGAATATTTGGGGATATTGAAACACTAATCCAAATAGAAGATCGGAATTACTGGTTATGGGTGGCCTCTGAACCTAATCTAGATGCATGCTTGATGATGCTGCATCTATTGAGGGAAAGGACGATTTTTGTCTGTTACCGCTTTTTCAAGCAGTCAAGGGTAGATATGATAGGAAACCGATATTGACTGACGGTGCACATTGGTATAGCGAAGCTTGTAGATGGTTAAGGTTAGACCATCATATGTATATACGATACTGAACTGAAGAACGTAATGGAAACGTTCATCAAGCATATCAAAGATAGGACGGATGAGTGTTTCGATGACTCTATTTCCGTTGTAGAAGAAAGGATAATTGTGATAGGCAGCATGTTTGGAACTGGTTGAAGTTATTTGTATTGTACTTGCCTATGGGGAGAGTGGGATTCATGACATTCTTAGCAAGGGATGGCTGTTAAGTTAACAGATCCCCTTATTTAGTAACAAATAATCTTAAATACCTCAATCTAGTGACACTGTAGTGGGAGAGGGCGGAAATAATCTGCAAAATTGAGTCCTACATAAATAGAACGACCGGCATAGCATATACTATTTCCTTCGTGGTGTTTCTTTGGTTGATGTTTGCATTTGAATTTTCAGAAGATGATTCCTTTGCACAACCTTTGCAAAGGAGTCAACCTTCGCCTCTGGATGGAATGAACTTTTCAAAGCCTCAAGATGTATATAGTAAAGACGGCGTATTGAAAACTACCATCACAGTAGACTATCGGATGGGGGAGCTTGACAACAAGCCAACCATTTCTATGGTCTATAACGGTTCTCTTCCAGGGCCTACTTTGCATGTCTATCCAGGAGATAGAGTTGAAATTGATTTGATAAATAATCTAAATGAGTCTACCAATCTCCATTTTCATGGACTTCATGTGTCTCCTGGAAATAATTCGGATGGAAGTGCAGCAGATAATGTGCTTCTTGATGTTGCTCCGGGTAAGACGCAGCATTATACTCTCAATATTCCAGAAGATCACCCTCCAGGTACGGATTGGTATCATTCACATTTCCATCACCTTTCTTACGGACAAGTTTCGGCAGGTCTGTCTGGAGTGTTTATTGTTGAAGGGTTAGAAAAGTTATTGCCAGAGCCCTTACAGAATATCACAACACATACCTTTGCCATTAGAGATGTTCCATTCGACCAGGCATGGCTTACTTCACATCAAACTATAAGTAATACAAATACAGGTATGGAAAGAAACACCGTTAACGGAGAAGTCAATCCAGTCGTCAACATTAGATCCGGAGAGACTCAGTTATGGCGTCTTGCAAACATCGGTTCTGAGAATGAGAACCAAGTTGAACTCCCTGGCCACACATTCCATGTTATAGCAGAAGATGGATCTCCGGTTTGGGACGTGTGGCAAAATGATACTCTTTTCCTTCCCTCTGGAAAGCGGTTTGATGTATTAGTGACTGCGACAGGCAGCGGATCTATTCCACTTAACAACACATTTGGTGAACCATACGGTACATTCAACCATAATATCTTTGCGACTATAAATATACAAGGTAATCAAAAAGATGTGGAACATGTAAATATTATTCCAACGAGTTTAACTCCTAAGAAAGACCTGAATCTTGAAAACGTCAGTAATTATCGAGTCCTTAATTTCTCATCAAACGACAGAGATTGGATATACACGATAAATAACAAGACATTCGATGGAAACCGAGTAGATGAAACAGTTAAGCTTGGAGATGTAGAGGAGTGGAAGTTAGTAAACCTTGACCCCGAAGATTCGGGCAATATTCATCCGTTTCATATTCATGTGAATGATTTTCAAGTAATATCAGTTAATGGGGAACCATATAATGCTCGAGGATTACAAGATACAGTTATTCTTCCAACTGCTGGTGAAGTGGTTATTAGGATTCCTTTTAATGATTTTGTGGGAAAAACCGTCTACCACTGCCACCTGATGTTCCACGGGGACTATGGCATGATGGGTGTTGTCCAGATAGTGGAGTGATGATAGCAGTATGATCAAGACAAATGTTTCCCAAAAAGTCGCAGTCATGGCTTTGTTCGTAGTACTAACCTTTGCCGTAATCGGACTCTCAGTTGTGACCTTGCTCTCAGAGTCATTTGTAGTAGCACAATATCTGAGAGAGCGAATCGACCCAATTTCGCACTGTTTCCAGATAGTTCGCGGCGAAACAACGACTCAACACCCCTATACTCAGGCTTTAATTGCGACAAACCAAACACAGAACATATCAGGAGAATTTACGTTGCCACCAGCAACAAATGCGACTGCTACTACTACAAATGCGACTGCTACTACTACAAATGCGACTACAGGGGAAGTAGGGACTGGCGATATTCAAAATTGGACTGAAAGTGTACAGAACTTTGTCTCCTTAATACCTACCAGCAACGATCTAACGGTTATAAATGAAAATGTAGCGGGAGGTAACGGTCCAATAACTGATATGGCCGGGATATGGAATGTGCTGATAAATGGAAATATGACTGCCCATGACAGACAGATAGTATTGGATGAAGTTAATAGTCTCTTGGCAGCCTCCAAACCAGGGTTTACCCAAATACAACAGGATGCGCTAAGTAGATGCATCAGTGGACTAACCAACGCTTTACCTCCCACACCTAACTATTAGGCTCGCCACCTCTTTATTCAAGGCATGATTGGTACCACTTGGGGCGTCAAATAGCTCACGCTATTTGGAGATTAGCGTGTTGAACATGTAACGGCGTAGACTGCTACCAACTCTCAGCGTATTATGACTCAGGGGTATGCTTTGTTTTTCTTAATAGCAATACTGTCATCGTCACTATTTGCTTTATCTATGCCGCAACCAAATGCAGCAGCAGCTGCTAAGCCCGTGATCGTTAAGAATTATCAAATCTGCAAAATCCCCGATGGAAGCTCAAGCGACACGACATGTGTAAATGACCTTACATTAGCTGCGTCCCAGATTTCTGCTGATAGCGTGAAGGTATACGTCAAGTCTGACCAGCTCAATTTATGTTCGGATACTGCTACAACTGATGGAAGCTCAAGCGGCACAACAACATGCAGCAATAGTTTTACCTTTACATTGTCCGAAGTTTCTGCAACTAAAGTGAAAATAAAGATCAAAATTAATCAGCTCAATTTATGTTCGGATACTGCTACAACTGATGGAAGCTCAAGCGGCACAACAACATGCACAAATGACCTCACATTGACACTTTCTCTTTTGGGAAATAATCAACCAAAATTAAAGGTCAAATTTGACGGTGATCAGGTCAATTTATGAACTGGAAGCGGCGGCACAACAACATGCAGCAATAGCTATACAATAGTCATCAAATAATACAATCACCTTGACACATAGGAGCGCTACTGGGTTGCAGAGGATAGATGAAAGATACTGGAAGAATTCCAGGTCGCTCGCTTCTCAAATTTATTTGGCTATACATCTATGCTATTTTAAAGCCATCTGTTCTGCACTAAAGGGCTTCTTAAGATGCCATGCCAGATCTATCAATTTTTCCAGCTTTCAACTTCTTCTGTGATTAATGACGTCGAATATAGCTATAAACTTTTGCAGATTCGGCTCAAAATTCATGCGGGTTCGGTGGAATGCAGGACAGATTTGACTCAAATATACCACCCATGCAGTCATATCCAAAAGCTTGTCTCTTCCCGTATGTCATCAGAAGAAGATTCAATATATCACTAGATTTTCATTAATCAATTTATTAATTTATTAAAAAACAGAGAGGGTCAAACCCTCCCCTCATGGTCGATTATGTCTACTGTCCTCCTGTGTCATTAGTTGGTGGTTCAGCTTCCCCATCTGCTGGCAGTTCTTCATCTGGTAGCACTTCCATTGTTTTTTGTATTTCAGCTGTTCCTGTTGCTTGTGTTGTTTCAGTTGAATTGTTACTACTACTAGCTGCTGTTGTTGTACCAGGCAGGCTAGATGCATCTTCTTCTTCAGTCGCTGGGGAATCTTCCGCTACTCCACTGGTAGGAGTGGAAGTAGGAGTAGTATCAGTTTCTGTTGTATTGGCATTATTATCATTACTATTATCCAATGTGGACACAGATTCCTCCAACACGTTCTCGCAATCTGATGTTTTAGTATCTTCTGCTGCATTAAAGTTAGTTATGGTATCTGTTCCAGGACCACAATCAAAGAAATTTTTGCCAAAGTCACCACCACGGAGTATGTCGTCTCCCTTGCCTCCATGAAGTTCGGCGAAGTTATCTCCTCCTATTATTTCATCATCTCCACTGCCACCGAAAGCTACTCCACCGCAATCATTGAAACTGATGAAATCATTTCCTGAACCACCTTTGACGAAAGGTACCGTAGTAATTCTGTCGTTTCCTGGTCCACCAAATGCATGATTTCCAGGACATTCGCTGGACTGAAAGATTACATCATCTCCTGAACCACCCCAGGCTTTATCGCCACCAAAAACACATTGTTCATCAACCCCGCACAAGCCTATTCTATCGTCTCCGCTTCCGCCCCTTATCTTGTCACGTCCAGTCCCATCATTAATTCTGTCATCACCAGCATTTCCTGCAATGTAATCGTCTCCTCCTTCACCACGTAGATCATCATTACCTTTCTTTCCAAAGATTTTGTCATCATCGTCAGTGCCAACTATTGTGTCTGGTCCGGAAGTACCAACGAAATTGGCAGCCCATACGTTTACGACACCTAACGCTGGTAATGATAGCAGGAGCACAGTTGTTACTGTTATTGCTAGCACTGTTGTTGTTCTTATAGGATTTTTTGTTTTCTCTTTATTAGTTGCAATTTTTGTTGCAAAAACTGATTCCTGTTGCATAACAATGCTAATACTATCTATTTGCTTAGAGATTATGCATATAGACTCTGTAGGGCTATAGGATTATTCTCGTGCCATAAGATGAATGAGTGAGAGACTCATTATCAGGCGGTTCTATAACGTAATTGCAGACGATGATTTGGACACGTCTCTATCAATTGTTGGAATTTGAGAACCAGTTGAATTTACGGGTTCGGTGGAACCCAGAACGATATCGGTTCTTTAGATGGATTCTATAATTGAGTCTAGAACTCCTTAGCTTTAAAACTTTCTCGCAAAAAAACTGTGTTGCTAGTTCCTAACGAGAATGAGGCTTTCTTCCATATAAAAGTAGTAATGGTCGGTAAGAGTTTTGCTGCAGGTTTGAAGCTATCATTTCTATACGGTTTAGGTGGTACAAAATAATACAATGGTAAATAGAGTTTTAAGAACTAACATATTCAAATAAATTGAGAGACCGGAAATATGGCAAGTCAGGAAGATAATAAAGAAAGACAAGGACTGGGAACGCAGCAAAATCCAATTGAAGTTGAAGTAATAGATATGATACGCTTTCATCAACTGGATGACCAATCAATTTTTATCACCGCTCATAGGATGCCTGAGCTCTAC
>JBKPPX010000008.1:0-2603 GCA_046733815.1 Thermoproteota archaeon
CGGGTCGTGTAAATATGACCATTGTCAGATTCAATATTTTATTATTGAATCTCCATGTTATGAGCGCAACTGGAGGTCGGTGAATCATAAAATGGCACTATGACCACAATCATCCCGACGCCGCCTTTTATTGTTACGTTCGGATCTACCCCTTTACATTATTCACATATTAAGATTCGCATATAAAGAAACAGCATATCCATGTTTAGTGCTGTTTATACATCTATAAGATGTAATTGATATTCATATTAATAAAATAAATGATTTTTTGTTCTATTAGCACAGAACACATATTCACATTTGACAAAAATCCTTGATATTATGTTATGACACTAAGAAGACATATAATCAGGCAAGGCAGACAGTATGTCACTATAATATGATATAAAAATGGAAATGATACAATAAGCAGAGAAATTATGTGTAATATACTAATAATTAATAATTTTTCCTAGTCTTACTATCACCAATCTCGCTCATAACCTCTGTGGATTCCCTTTTTGCATCTTTCGAAAACATTCTTAATACTATTAAATCCTTTAATTTATGTACATTAAAACCTGACTTTGAGGAAACAAACAAAACGTACTGTCCAAAAGGAAGGAAACCCAGTTTATCACATTTATCATGTGCACTTTCGAGATTAGTCAAGTCAACCTTATTCATCACATACAATACTTTAGTCATAGGTACTTTCAATTCATTCATTATATGGACAGAACTATCTAATTTCTTCTTAATCTCTTCTATAGGTTGGCTGATGTCAACTACAAGCAAAACAAGGTCAGAATAAGTTATTTCCTGAAGTGTTGATTTAAATGCATCGATCATATAAGCTGGGAGTTTACTAATAAACCCGACAGTATCTGAAATTAAAATCTTCTTATCATTTTTCAAATTAATTGCTCGAGTAAAGGTAGATAGAGTAGTAAACACTTCCTTTCCTTCAATTTTCGACTCTCCTGTTAAGATATTGAATAGAGTCGTTTTTCCTGCAGAAGTATAGCCAGCAATAGAAATGATAGGCAAACCTGCTCTTGATCGTTGAATACGAAAAAGATCTCTTCTTTTCTCTTCTTTTTCCAACTTCTTCTTCAAGATAGCTGATCGTTTCTTGATATCTAGAAAATAGACATCAGCATCATATTTTCCCATACCAAAAAATCCTGGCTGTTCTCCCGCTCTTGCAAGTCTAACTTTTTCGCGAGCTCTAACCATGTCATATCGTAACTGTGCAAGTTTAATCTGAATTCTTGATTCCGCTGTGCTTGCTCTTAATTCAAAGATATCTAGAATTAAGCGCTCTCTATCTAGTATTTCTATTTTACAGACTTTTGCTAAATTATATTGCTGACTTGGCTTTAGCACCTCATCAAAAATAATCACTTCTGGTTTTAATTGTTCAACTAATTCCTTTACTTCTTCTGCTTTCCCACTACCTATACCGTATTTAGACTGTGTAAGATTACGCTGATTAACTATTTTAATGATAGAATATCCAGCAGCATCTGCTAGAGAAATAGCTTCTCTTGTTACCTCCTCTACAGGATAGGTAATTAGAAGAGCTGTTTTATTTGATTTTAACATATTTTTTTATTCTTTTTAGATTATAATAATATTGGGGCGCGTAAACAATTTAAACCTGAAATTAGGTCTTATCAAAAGAAGGTAGAAACATAATATAAATAATACCAATAGTATACATTATTAGTTTTTGAGATAACGAAGAAAGTTTTCATTAACCATAACGTATAACACTATGTCAAAATATTTTCTATTTACAACTATAATTCTCGATGTTCAGAATGTTCTTGCGAAGTCAAGATTTTGCTGAAACCCATTAAAACCCATTCTTCAATCCACATACATTTTGCGGGGCTATATTGACTAGTTTCATCCTCTGATGAACACAGATGCTGATAATTGCAACTAAAACAAGGAGCACCTTCTACGTTTGCTATTTCTATAGGTTTTCTAGACAATTCTGCGACTATCGATGATTTTTTTACAACTAATTTATACGTCCATCTGCCATTATGTAATATTTTTTCGCGGGATATAAGTGATTGCTTTTCCAGATTACCCACCAACCTTGAGCCATCTCTGCTATCAAGAGAAAACACCTTACAAAGTTCAGTTTGAAATATACCGTTTTCGCCGCTTTTAGATATTGCGTCAAATACTTGATCAATCAACTCACTTTTAGTTTTAATTGGAACTTTTGGATTAATTATTTCTGATGACAAAAGATATATTTTATTGTCAGTTATTCATATAAAAGTCTTCAGATTGTTTATTATTCTAATATTAAGAATTTCATAACTACTGCTATATTATCCTCATTATTATAATACATTCAATACAAGCAAATAGACATACAAACTGATAGCTCAAAAAGCCATCAATAGAGAGCATTGGGGAGTAATCTATCTCAGTCCCTTAGGATTTTCTAAAATATCAGCCAAAATGACAAAATTGTTGGATTGCAGTCTTAGTAATTTCTGTTCCTTACTGTTACGAAACCATATAAAAAGTTCCTATCTGTTAAAAATTGGGATGAAAAACCTCTATAGACAGTCGATTTTCTTTTCGGTGGGATAGAT
>JBKPPX010000009.1:0-5490 GCA_046733815.1 Thermoproteota archaeon
GTGCAAACCTTACCACCATACCTCCTGCCAATATTGGTTTGGATTAACCCCTCACCCTTCGCTGAATGATTCGTGCGACACTCGACGAAATAGCTGATTATCTGGACAGAAATTGCGGATCGGCAAATATGAATAGAAGACAGCACTATTTCCGAAGAGCTCCTGTGAGATTATTTCGTCATCTGTGTGTACTTTTTGTTCAGTGCCTTCAAGCAGAGGTTTTAAAGATTTTCCCATTATTGCATGAACTGGATGACCTTTGTATGTTGAACCAGGAGATTGTACACTACCGAGCTGCTCCAGATTAGACAGTTTGCTGTAACATTTCTTACAGGTATTAGCCGCCTTTATGGTAGAATAAACAGTATGGATAAAAAAATTGATAAGCAAACAAACACACAGCAGATATTGAATTAAATATACTCAATTCCGCTGTTTAATACCCAATTTATTTGATAAACTGTTTTTAATTAGCATTCTATATCCAATGTTGGAAATATCGCCTGCAAATTAAAAATTCAATGCAAATCTAGTGACATTTACTTATTTTTGTGTTTATAGTACAAGGATATTATTTTCAGCAAAATATTAAAGATTGATAAGAAATCCTTGCTAGTTCAACAATATAAGTTGGAATATATACCAAAATTCTAAAGAATTATTATTATTAGTTATCATTACTGAAAAAAAGAAAAGAAAAGAAAAGAAGAGAGAGTGGGAAGAGAACATTACTCGTTCCTAGATGTAAATCCTCCATAGACCATATACTAATAGCAAATATTTTTTCTACTTTTAAGCAATATATAATCAATGTTTTTTAAATCTCTTAATTTGGCGAAAGCCTATTTTACACCTTATGGCGTCGGTCTAGGACATGCAAGCCGCATGATGATGTTGGCAGAACGACTTAGAGATTCAGATGTCAGTATTAGATTTTCGTCCTTTGGCGAAGGAGCACGTTACATTTCTACGCAAGGATATGATTGTATAGCCGTTCCTCCTGTTGAATTCGCCTGGAGTGTAGAAGGTGGATTTTCAGTCAAATATAGTATTTCAAATATCCCTCTATGGTTCACTAATTTTCCAAGGCAACTTAGAGATGAAATTAGTAATATGATAAAATATGATCCCAATGTTGTAGTTTCAGATACAAGGTTATCTTCGCTTGCTGCCTCTAAAATTCTGAATATACCTTCAGTAGTAATTCTGAATCAAGTTAAACTTTTGCTGTCTCCTAGACTTCGTGAATTTAAGATTTCCAGAATCTGGGAAAAAATGAATGGAGAATTTCTTGGTCTTTTATGGAGAATAGCAGATAGAATTCTGATACCAGATCTACCACCGCCTTATACCATAGCAGAAGACAATATCTGGGAGACTAATTCGGTAATGAAAAAAATAGAATATGTTGGTTTTACAGCACCAAAATCAATTATCGATGAAGCACAACTCAGCAAAGTAGCTGCATATTTAGGCATAGATAGATCAAAGCCTATTGTGTTTATTCATGTTAGTGGACCATGGAAGACACGTATTCCTATTATCCGAACTTTTATAGAGGCATGTAAATCACTTCGTCCGGAGATACAATATGTTGTCTCTGAAGGAAGACCCGATGGTGACATAAAACCTAAGAAAATTACAAGATTGGGATGGTATTATGAATGGTGTCCTATTCGAGATGAACTCTTTGCAATGTGTGATGTCTTGGTGTTACGAGGAGGACACACAGCTATTTCCCAGGCTATACAATTTGGCAAGCCTTTGATAACGATACCTATAGAAAATCATAGTGAGCAGTTGGGTAATTCAAATAAAGTTGCCAAAATTGGCATAGGTATTAAGCTAGAAGCAAATCAGTTAAAAGCAAACCAGGTTTCATGTGCAATTCATCAAATATTAGATGACAATAGATTTCAACAAAAGGCTAAAGAATTGATGAGACTGACTGAAAGATTAGATGGCATCAATAATATCGTGAAGATAGTTAGGTCCTACTTTTAATGAAATAGTCTTCATATTTTTCATCGCTTTTCTAGATAAGACATCCACTTTTCCTAAGTATTCTCCATAGTGGTCTTTCTTTTTAAATGCCGTTCTAACAGTCAAATTATTAACAGACTTTAATTTTTCTTCTTCTAATCCAAAGACTTTTGCAGCCTGCTTTATTTCATCTGTCAAAAGCAGCAATGGCATCCAGGGTGTTTTTTTTGTATGTGTGATTCTTTTCATTATTAATTCTATAAACCACAAGGGATAAATTGTTGCACTCAATGGCAACACAACTCCTTTTCCAGGTAGCTGAACTAGGATTTTAGCAGAAATACTTTCTTTTAGTATTAATTTTAGATCTTGATCTAGCTCATCAGAAAGATCAATTTGTGCTATCCTAAGATTATGTCTTTTGAGCGGCATTCTGTTAGCTATATATCCAAATAGCTTCACATTCTCAATAAGCTCATCATAACTTGCATATAGTATTAGGAACTCAGGCACAAAGCCAGATTTTATAGCTAGTAAAGAAGATATCACAGATAGAACATTATGTATGCTGCATGATACTTTCATATTTTGATATCCAAATGGCATGCCGCCAGGAGCCTTATCCATTTGAATGCAGATGTATCCATACTCTTTGCCAATATAAGCAAGTATTATTTTATCAGCTTCATCTTCATTTCTTGCAGGATGTGCATCAGTAGTTGCTAACTGTTCTATAAGATCACCCGAAGAAACAAAAGCTATATCCCTTCCGACATAATTTACTTTAGCCTCGCTACTTATCTGAACTTTAATAAAAAATTTTTGTTTTGGCAATATGATCTGTTTTCCTGTTGTTATAATGGCTGAAACAACATCAGAAAAAATATTTGGTACTTGCTTAGCAATAGCAACTCTATCTATTCCAAACAATTCTTTTATGCTGCACGCGGCCTCAACTATGTCATTAACTGTAAAGACAAAGCATGATTCTTCGCAGATTGTTGTTTTTGTGATCGTCATATTTTCTAATTCGAGCTTTTTTATTATACTTGACATTAGCACATTTTTGGTATTAGCCAAAAATACTGATGGGAAGACTAGCAGAACATGATTCAAATGATTTTTATACCAATTCAAGATAATTATATCTGACGTTTCAAAAGGATTGATGGATTGTCTATTCTCTCTCTTTATATGTTACTATACTTTTAAATCTCTCTTATAGCATCTTCAATATTTTTCTTATCTGGTGCATTTGGAATCTGTTCAATATATTTTAATAAATCTTCTTTAGCACCCAAATTATTGTTGAGCTGTAATCTTGCTATTGCACGATTTTTGTATATAGGACCAAATCTATAGGCATTGATATCGATTGCTTTTGTATAGTAATTGTCTGCAAGAGAATATTGCTTCTTCTTTAGATAATAGTTACCCAGACCACGGTAGGCAAGATAATAGTTTGGGTTAAGTTCAATTGTTTTTTGATAGCAAGTAACAGCATCATCTAAATTAAGTTCATTATATATACCGCCAAGCAGGCACCATGCTTGGGGATTATCGTCGTCCAATTCAATAGCATTGCGTAATTTTTCAATAGCAGTATTTGTCTTATCTTGAATTCGTAATTTTTCTGCTTCAAAACATAGTCTGTTTGAATTATTAAATTTGAGATTCTCATTCTTGAAAATATCTTTCATATCTTTAGGAATGAGTATCAAGGTAATCATGTCCTCTTGATCCCAGTCTTGTTCAAATTTTCTTTCTGGAATGGCGCCTATCGTGTCAGGTTCCGGTATATAGGTTAGAATTCTATGCTCTTCAGAATTATAACCAGATACTATAGTTGCATGTTGTACAGTTTCACGAATACCTGGTAGAATAACTATTGGTGGAATTCCTTGGGCTATTCTCTTTTTTAGATCCTTCGTTGAACCTTTATATATATATGCCATAAAACCATGTCTTTCTGCAAGCTCTATTCCTTCCATCATTATAGATCCTCTAACTCTAGGATATTTCTTTGATATCTCTATTGCTTCAATTAACGGTATCTCTTCGCCCCAGTACTGTGAAACAACATTAATTACCAAAGGAAAACAAATATTTTCCTGCTCTTCTCTTATTAAAGGCAAGGTAATATAATTATCTGGTTGTGATTGCAATTTGATTGATTCAATTAAAGTTTAAAGGAAATAAAATCCTTCTTCTTCTTTTTCTTACCGATATTATAGTTGCAGAAAATTTGATAGTAGTGCAAAACCATCTCCATCACTTTTTTCAGGATGAAATTGCGTACCGAAAATCCTCTTTTTAATATGGGAGAAAACCTCATATTTACAGACACTAGAAGATCCAAGTGAAATAAAGTCTTGAGGTAATTTTGCTATACTATATCTATGATTTTCATAAACATTGACTGAGCTTCTATCAGGTATCAAGGAATTTGGTCTTAAAATATCTACTGTAATTGTGCCCTGAAAATGATTCGCCATTCTATAAATGGATCCTCCAAGCGCTAGTGCCATTATTTCTGCACCATAACAAATTCCCAATATAGGCTTATCAGTTTGAAAACAATATCTTATTATTCTTGAATTTACAACGTTAATCTCATTACTATTCTTTCTTCTTCCAGATAAAATTACTTTATCATATAAAATATTATTCTCATAAATAAAATCACCTACTTCAGAATATTTTTTGTAGATATATTCTTCATGTAATTTACTCATGCAGTCAAGTATATCATGTGTAAATGGTGAAAGATTGTCCACCACAAGTGTCGTCAATTACTATAATCATCCTACCTCTATAGAAATATAATGGTTTTCTACTATTCCATTTACTTCTTTCATTACACCATAGTTAACTTTGTTGTCAGCCTGCCACTCAAATATACGCCCATCGCCCCATGAACCAAAATCTTTAAGAAACTTTGAGATTGTCCTCTGGACATCAGCAAAGTCAGAATCAAACAGGTAGCGTGCGTCTGCATCCTTGAATGTTAATGGAGCCGAAATTAAAGTCGGTTTTACCAATGATAGGCCTGCATTTGAGAAGATCATTCGAAGTTTTTCAAGCCTGTCAGACACATCAAGTATAGTCTGATTTCCTTGATCTATTAGAGATATACCTGAAGCCTTAAGTAAATAATTTTCAAATGCTTTTTGTGGTGTATTGCCTAGACCAACATATAAGTTTCCAGTGACAGACGCACCGACAGTTGCAATTGTACCTAATTGAGTGACAACTCCTCCAGAAGTACTGGATGTATAAACTGGAATAAAATAAACTTCCTGATCGCCTACTCGATACAGAATGTTGTCTCCAATCCTTGGATTGCGAAGATATGTTTTCTCCTTTGCATATGTTGGATCCTTCTCAAGGGCTTCCCGAGCGGCAGTAGGTCCAAGAAGCTTTGTATTTGATTCAAGAGGTACAGAATAGAATGTCATTTTTCCTATATTTTCGACGTCATTTTGAACGATCATATATCCCATGAGA
>JBKPPX010000010.1:0-2817 GCA_046733815.1 Thermoproteota archaeon
ATTATTAACAATGTGAGATAAATTGATATCTTAGCCTATTTTTAAAAGATCCGTATTTGGATTTTGTTGTTCATTTGGTAATTTAAGCATCGTATAAGCGTCAGTAGACGTAATTTTCTTTTTAGCAGATATATATTATCCAACCAGATTACTGTGGGACAGAGATATAAGGCGTACAAAAAACTTTTTAGTTGTCATCAAAGACTAAAGTTGTGCCTGCTATATCCAGTCTTCAATTTCCTTTTTTGCTTAAAAAGGATCAATTGGAAGCCATAGACGCCTGGTTAAAAAATGGATTGAGAGGATCTATAATATATAGCACAGGAACTGGAAAAACTGAGATTGCCTTTGAGTGTGCAAGGCGCGCTTCAGGTATGTTAGGCTACGATCGATTCAGAGTTTTATTTCTTGTACCCAGGATTGTGTTGATTGAACAAAACGTCAAACGCCTTTTAGATTATGGCTTAAGGAAAGACGTTGTTGGAGTTTATTATAGCGAACGAAAAGATGTCAAAGAAATCACTATTAGCACTTATCAGAGTGTAATAAACAACTTTGACTTGATTCGAAATGCCAATATGATTGTATTAGATGAGATCCATTTTTTAAGCGAGACAGCAGCAGAGTTTGATAAAATATTCGATGTTATCTTAGAGGATCCAAAAAAAGCAATACTGGGTCTCACAGCAACCTTAAACGAAAAAGATGGTAAATATTCAACTATCATGATTGTTGCTCCACCAATTAGAAAATATATGATAAAAGATGCAGTAACTGATGGTCGTCTTGCTAAACCTGTGATTATCCCAAGACCAGTGAGGTTTACTTCATATGAGCAAAGAGTATATGAAGAAACGAGCTCCAAAATAAAAGAGATATCGGCCAAATTGCAAGTACATGATCCTATCACCATTTCAAAAATACTTATGAATGGAGGCCCTCGATCTTCTCTGGCGAAATCATGGTTTGCCAATGTTCATAGGCGAAAAGAAATTCTAAGCACTGCGAGTCATAAGTTTATGCAGGTTTTGAATATTGTAAAAGAACATCCAAAGGAAAGAATAATGATATTCAGTGAAACAATAGAATCAATCGAAAAATTAAAGAAAATACTGGAAGAAAATCACATACGTGCCGAAAGTATACATAATCAAATAAGAACAAAGGAAAGAAAACTAATACTTGAACAATGGGGAAAGGAATATTTTCCCTTACTTTCGGTTCATACTCTTGAGATAGGTTATGACATTCCAAAGGCAGGCATTGCAATAATTATTTCCAGCACTTCTAATATAAATCAGATAGTTCAGAGAATTGGTAGGGTTATAAGAAAATTTGAAGGAAAGAATAGAGCATTTATCTATGTGATCTATGTGAATGACACCAAAGACGATAATATTCTAAAGCTAGTGAAGGAAGCAATTGAAAAGAAAGGATATAATACCAACAAAGAATCGTTCAAAGAAAAAACGATTTTGTCATACTTTAATAACGAAAAAGAATGATCCATATTTTAGTCTATTATTCTCTTTTTAGTATAATAGTTACTGATCATTAATAATGCTATTCGGTAATGATGCCAAATTAAGAATTGATTCAAAATATGAATCTACATCCATTTCTTTGACCTGCCCGTCGTCGATATTTATAATATAGATCATGTGTAATCTTCCATTCAGGATTTCATCCCAACTAACAGGAGGATTCCGATAATAGCTATCGCATAGAATCTTAACCTTTTCAATTTGCTCTTCTTTTCTATCGTGAGGCGGTCGGCTGAATATCTTGGGTATAGGAAGGATGCTGACAGGTGGTGTTGCCAAAACAAATTGATTGGCAAATTTACTATATCTCGCAATTTTGCTTGCGAGCCTTGCAACATAGTAAGATAAAGGGTCCAGCGCGTGTTCTGGTGGAATAAATCCAGTTTCAATTTCAACTATTGCTACGCCAT
Organism: Thermoproteota archaeon; assembly: GCA_046733815.1. Taxonomy (GTDB): domain Archaea; phylum Thermoproteota; class Nitrososphaeria; order Nitrososphaerales; family Nitrososphaeraceae; genus JAJNBK01. Next base: position 1,955 of record JBKPPX010000010.1, read on the forward strand.
CTCCCTTTATTGCATGAAGATCGCATACAAGGATATTGGTCAGCTGTTTTTCTACATCGACATCGTAGCCATAATGTATCAGGTGCTTAGCGCAGACCAATTCCATAGCAGAATGGTTAATTTTTACTATATTTTTCTTATAAAGATCTATTAATCTATATTTAACGAAATTCATCCTCTGGATAGTCTCTTCTGGTTCGCCAATAGTCATTTTGTTTGAAAGGTTTGTTACATCTAGAATGAAACGCCTTAAATCCAAATATATGTATCAATAATAAGGTCGTCTTTAAATATGCCGTTTTGCAATAGTAAAATTAAAAATGCTGCCGATGATCAATTGTTTGTAGATGTCGTCAATTGATAAGATAACGGTTCTAGGTTCAGGAGTAATGGGTCATGGAATTGCACAGGTCTCGGCTATGGCAGGTTATAATGTTACACTACGAGACATAGATCAAGCTTTTCTCGATAAGGCAATGGAAAAAATACGATGGTCTCTTAATAAACTTGTTGAAAAAAACAAGATAACTGCTAATCATGCAGATGACATACTATCTCGCATTTTACCCGTAGTAGACCTCAGCCAAGCATTAAGAGGGGCTGATATGGTCATTGAAGCGGTACCGGAAGACATGAATCTGAAAAGGAAAGTATACGATGAAGTAAATAGATACTCTGAGAATACCACTATTTATGCCTCTAATACCAGCACTCTGCCCATCAGTGAAATGGCAGAATTGACTAATAGACCGGACCACTTTATCGGACTGCATTTTTTTAATCCTCCTCAATTGATGCAGCTCGTAGAAGTCATACCTGGAAAGTTAACAAATGATTCTATAACCAATACAGCAGTGGATTTT
>JBKPPX010000011.1:0-7409 GCA_046733815.1 Thermoproteota archaeon
TAATGCTTCCATTGCTGATGGACCTGCGTTGAAAATAAATGTCTTGACATCAACATTCTTTCCTAAAGCTTTTTGAAATGTACCGTTCCCCAAACCTATTACTGCCTGTGCGTGATTGATGTTTGGAAAGTAGCCAATTCTAAGAATTTGGGAAGAGGTACTATTTTGAACACCATCATTAACACTTTCTACAAATAGCGAGGATGAATCAGAATAAAATATAGATGATAATATAACAGCAACAATTATTCCGGCTGATATTGCTAACTTTTCTTTTGCATTCATCTATAATAAAAAAATTAGCATACATACATATTACCTCTTACAAAGGTGCAGATTCAAAATATTATATGCAATAATGTCATATATAATCACATACTTGCACATTTAGTAAGGGGTTCAAAAGTATTTATAATCAAATATACTTTAAATCGTAGCTCTATCTATGGTGATTAACAAATTTTATGATGACAATTATTATATATCATCAACACAAACTATGATAGATACAAGCTAAATATATAGATGAATTGGCTCATATACAAACATTGGTTTTTGAAGTAATGAGATGGTATTATCAATAGCAATATCAGAATTTACTTATAGTTATCAAACTTTACTACACGATAGAGCATTTGCCCTTTGAACAATTCTTAATTGTGCAAAAATATATGATCAACTATTAAATTGGGAGAAAAGAGATAGAGATAGAATAGTAGTAATAGTTTTTATTATTAATAATAATAACTATCTGTAATCATCTTTATTTTAATATCTTTCAACTAGTTGCTTACGTATTGTAGTAAAATCTATTTCCACTTTCGGTCTCGAAAAGATGGACCTTGCTATAAGGTATTCCAAGCATGACGTCCCGGCCGACACTAAGATCAAAGTTGGAATTTGCGTTTGCAACTTTTATTAAATTTGATCCTATCTTTACCTCTACTATTGAATCATCACCTAACATCTCTGTGAAAGTTATTTGGCCCTTCATTTTGATATCTGTAGGATTTTCATTCTCTAAAAGAACAACATCCTTAGGTCTCATCCCGATTGTCACATTTTTGGGCAACGGGTTCTGAGATGTCCTTGTTGTACTATATGGTGGAAGTTTGAATGAAACACTATCAGATTCAAGATGAATTGTAGAACTGTCTCTAACAAGTCTGCATTCCAAGAAGTTCATTGATGGACTTCCTATAAAACCTGCTACGAATGTATTTGTGGGTTGATTATATACCTGCTGTGAAGTACCAACTTGTTGAAGTAAACCTCCATTCATAACTGCAATCTTATCCGCCATACTCATAGCTTCTATCTGATCATGTGTGATATACAGTGTAGTTATACCTACTTTCTTCTGCAACTTCTTGATTTCTGTTCTCATATACATACGCAGTCTTGCATCAAGGTTACTTAGCGGTTCATCCATCAGGAAGACTTTTGGTTCACGTACTAGTGCTCTACCTAATGCAACTCTTTGCATCTGTCCTCCGCTTAGCTCTTTGGGTTTTCTGTTAAGAAGATCTTTTATCCCAAGTAGATCTGCTACATAACTGATTTTCTCTTCTATGTGCCGTCTTGATTTCTTTTTCATTTTTAATGGAAATGCAATATTATCATACACACTCATATGAGGATAGAGAGCATAATTTTGGAACACCATTGCAACATCTCGATCCTTCGGAGGCAGATCATTGACTAATTGATCACCTATGTATATTTGACCATTGGTGGGACTAATAAGGCCTGCAATACATCTTACAGCTGTGGTTTTTCCACAGCCGGAAGGACCAAGGAGTACCATAAATTCACCAGATTTTATTTCTAAAGAGAAATCATCTAGTGCCTTTACATCTCCATATTTCTTGGTCAGGTTTTCGATCCGCAGATTGGTCATATAAAAAAGCTCTCTGGGACAGGTGTGTTTGGTGGGGATATTAATTTTCTTATATAGTATGCATTAGTTGTCTCAAGCTTGATCAGTTGTTTGAAAAATACTATAAAAAATTGTATTGACAAGGTAGTAAGATGCACGAAAATAAAGGACCCCCTCTCACAACGTGTCTGATGTTGAGTCTAATATTATAATACAAGACTACTATCAAAACATGAGGAATTGGATGAGAATCTTCTATCATTAAATCACGTTGAGTACTAGAATGTATATGAAGATAAACTATGAAGACCATGTATATTTAAAAGGGAATTTTTTTCCAAAAGAACCTTTGGTTGATCTGATATCCTAATATAACATTTGTTTACGATCGTAATATTCATATGCAAGATTCTAAAAGATAGCAACTGTTAAAAAATATGACTTCATAAAACTCTAGATGAACATATGTAAGGTTACTTATACTGGTCTTGTGTTAACTATAGTGCTAATAGTTAGTTTAGCAGCAGGTTTTACAGCTCCAGTCGAGGCTCAGAAACAGCAAGTCACCCTTACTGCTATAGTAGCAGAACCAAAAGAAAGATGGGATATATTGTTTAATGATGCATTGCAAAAGTTAAGAGAAAAACATCCCGATATGAATATTCAAGTAGACTATAGAGTTTTACCATATGATGCTACCAGGACACAAATCTTAACAGCAATGGTTGGCCGAACTCCTATTGATCTAATATCAGTAGATCAAATCTGGCTTGGAGAATTTGCTCAGGGAGGATTTCTAACAGATCTTACAGAACGTGCAAATACTTGGGGAAAAGAGAAGGATTGGTATAAAACTAATTGGGATGGAGGTAAATATAACGATAAAGTATATGGTATCTGGGCTTGGACTGACGTAAGGGCTATGTGGTACTGGAAAGATCTGTTGAATCAAGCAAGCGTTGATCCTAACTCATTGAATACATGGAATGGATATATTGCAGGTGCAAAGCATCTCAATGATGCTTTAAAAGGGCAGGGAATACAAGGAATGCACTTAGTCGGTGCCAGTCACTCTCCAGACATGTGGTACCCTTATCTCTGGATGCTTGGAGGAGAAATACTTGAGCAGAAAAGTGGACATCCTACAAAAGGTACATACTGGTTTCCAGCATATAATAGCACAGAGGGAGTCAAGGCTCTAGGATTTATCAAGGAGCAAATCAATGCAGGTATAAAGCCTCAGATAAATCACTTTTGGGGGCAAGAATTTGCTGACAAGAAGTTTGCTGTAATGTTAGAAGGATCTTGGTTACTTGGTACCTTTCCTCGCGAACAATGGGCTAATATTAACCAGAGAGTTGGCATGCTGCCTGCATTTCCTGTACCAAATAAAAATAATATGACTGCTACAATGATGGGAGGATGGATTCTCAGTATCCCTGAAACATCTAAAAATAAAGAACTTTCATGGGAATTACTTAGATTAATGGTTGAACCAGAGGTACTAACTCCTATGTTGCAGAAAGAAGGATATCTTCCGACCCAAAAGTCTATTGGTGAAGGGCCTTATGCAAGCCAGTTGAATACTACCATACCATATTATAATGAAATGATATCTATGATCCCTGTCGGACATAGTAGACCTAATGTACCAGAATATCCTCAGATAGCTGATAATATAAAACAAGCAATAGATGAGGTTTACTTTGGTGTTAAGGAACCTAAGCAGGCATTAAATGATGCTGCGCTAAAGTCAGCAAAGGTCTTGGGATGGTGAAGAATCATAAATTGAGTATGAAAAATGCCAACGATATTTGAAAAGACAGAGCCATATCTTTTTCTCACTCCGGCTCTTGCAATATTACTTGTATTTCTAATATTCCCCCTCTTTTGGAATACATACATTTCATTACATGACGTTTCGCTCACTACTATTCTAAGGGAATGGGAATACATAGGTTGGACAAACTTCATAAACTTATTTAATGATCCTAATTTTCATACCTCGCTTAAGATCACACTCATGTTTGTCGGAGGTTCCGTTGCTCTTCAATTTGGTATTGGTATGTTGATGTCTGTGTTATTACATCAGCAGGTAAGGGCTTCCGGTGTATTGCGTGCAATTTTCATAATACCCTGGACAATTTCTGCAGTCATAGCTGCTTTTTCATTTAAGTTTATCCTAGACTATAATTTTGGAATATTAAACTATCTATTGAATGGGATAGGGTTGCAGTCAGTTGGATGGCTTTCAGATCCCAACATAGTAATATGGTCTTTAGTGATCGCAAATGTATGGTATGGTACTCCTTTTACCATACTCTTTTTAACTGCAGGTCAACTTTCAATAAATCCTACAATATACGAAGCAGCGGTCATAGATGGAGCAACAAAGATTAGAAGCTTCATACACATAACCCTTCCATTACTCAAACCATTCATTGTTATTAATCTTATATTGATAACTATGTGGTCTGTAAACTTCTTTGATATACAATTAATAATGACAGGTGGAGGTCCTTTGTTTGCAAGTACGACTGCGTCACTTTACATGTACAGACAAGCATTTGAGTTTGGGCTCCTTTCAAAAGGAGCATCTGCAGGGATAGTTCTAATCGCAATCAATCTATCTATTGCATTTATTTATCACAAACTTTTTAGGAGATAAAACAAGATTATGGTGCAGAAGACAGCTACTAGAAATCCTAAAGTTTGGTTCTTTGCAGAACGAACTTTAATCTATGCTTTAATTGCAGTTTTCTTATTCATTACATTATCGCCTCTTGTATGGGTTCTATCTACTTCATTGAAGCCAAATACAGAAGCCATAAGCTTTCCGCCTAAACTTCTACCAGAAGATCCAACAATTGACAACTATCTCTTTGTACTAACTGATCCTACACTAGCACGTAGTCTGATAAACAGCTTCATAATAAGCATAGGTAGTACAGCTTTAAGTGTTGCCGTGAGCTCCTTAGCAGGATATGCATTTGCACGGTTTGAATTCAAGGGAAAAAATGTGATTATGAGTGTAATATTAGGTCTTTTTATGATACCTATTGTAATCAATATAATACCATTATACACAATGTTAGCAAATTTTGGTTTGCTTAATTCTTTAGTGGCACTTATGTTGACATTTCAGATCCTTATTATACCACTAAACATACTCCTGATGAAAAATTACTTTGAAACAATTCCAAAAGAGCTTGAAGAGGCTGCGTTGATCGATGGTTGCTCAAGACTTGGAGTATTAAGACGTGTAACAATACCATTATCGATGCCTGGTTTTGCGATAGCTGCAGTTTTGTCTTTCAGGTTTTCATGGAATGAGTTTATACTCCCTGTAGTTTTGGCCAATAGATCTGATTCAATGGTTTTCCAAGTTGCATTATATCAGTTTATTTCGCTATATAGAATAGACTGGGGTTATCTTAGTGCTGGTATCACTCTTTCCCTTGTTCCTGTATTGGTCTTGATGCTAAGTTTCCAAAAACAGATGATAAAGGGATTGACATTAGGTGCAATAAGAGAATAATACTATCAATATGCTAGCTAGCCTATCATATTAGTGTAATAACATAAATTTATTTCTTCAAAATGGTTTTTGAATATGGCATTCTTCTACTTCTCCTTCTCTTTATAATGCGACTACTACTATAATGAATTGTTAGAATGTCCAATAATAGTATCTTCTTTCATAATTATGCAACAAGCACACGCATATATCTCTCTCTTTCTTCTGTATGTATTATTCGTCGTAGACTTCATCAAAAAAGTAAATTCTAAACTTTTTAAATTGTATTACTGCATCATAGTAATGAATTAATACTCCTAGATCTTGTATTGGATTTCACCTAGGTATACAAATATTACCTTTTAATGATGGGGTCTCGTTTTATCTCTACTGCTTGGAATATCGAAGAGATCAAATTATATGAAAATAGCAGATAATATCTGATATGATTATACATGGCTCTTTTCTGATTTTTTTAACTATTAAATCCATCTTATAACCGATGTAGAACCCTTTACAACTGTATCTCTCTCCTCACTTTCATTTCCGGTCCCATGCATATAGTGTATTGTATGGTAATACAATTAAATCCAATCTGATTGAATAGGGTAATAAATTCTCCTCCTAGCATCTTCGAGACTGTTTTTTTCTGTTATCAATCCTTGTTCTTTGAGTTCATCTACAGCACTTTGAATAGTTCGTCTAGGCAGGCGAGTTAGGCGCACTAACTCTGCTTGTTCTATAGGATGTTTTGTCTTTATAATATAATAAATGAATTTTGAAGCAGGTCCACCTTCTGGTTCCTTATGAAGAATTGATACGCCAAAGGAGGCTCTAGATAAAAATCCTCTTCGCTGAGATTCCACAGATGCTACAACATCATAATGAACCTCAGCTAAATTCACGCGTTGACCAAATTCTGCTATTAAAGCAGATTGCTGAGTCTCTAGGGGTGCTTCAAAAATAAATCTATTTGGCGGATATTTTGAAGTAAGCGCAGCTACGAAATTCCATTTTATTAATCCTCTTTCATCATAAATACCGACATTTACTCCTTCATTGGCTTCAAGTATTACCTTGTCTGCACCTATGTTTAGCGCTTCTTCAACTTTTAACAATGTTTTGTCTATTCCAATCTGATGACGAGGATCTTTTTTTCCTATCTTCCAATGGGAATCAAGGTTTACAGACAGTATAGTTTCAGTAATCTTTTTCTTTTGTTCCTTATTTAGATCAATATTATTTTCGCCAATTTCTATTATATCAAACCCAACTTTAGCAGATTCTTTAACAAATTTATCAAAAGAGTTTTCCATAATAGCATATTCTGTAATGGTACTTCCAGTAGATACCAAAATATTAAAATCATGATAAAATTTTATTTTCCTCTCCAGCTGGGATTCGGACATTAGCAATGGATATGCACCATAAATCTTCACCATATCTATTAGGGGTGCGATTATTTCGAGATTTTCTCTATCTAGCCCTTGCATCTTATCTACTACAAAGGTTAACCCTTCTTTTCGAGGTTTTTTTTTATCTATTCTATTTTTGGCTAGATCGTCAAGCACTTGATATATGTGTTAAAACGACATATATTGAACTTGCGATACAGCAAAGCGTGCTAAATATATAATATTTATGATTGTTTTTGCGTATATTATTCATACTTTGCATATTTGAAAGCAGTCATATACATACACAGATATTAATTATCGTCATATGCATACGAAAACAATATCTGCTATAGCTGCAGCTGCAATTATTCTTGTTGCAGAAATTGTTATCAGTATTCCTGCAACTCCAGCATTTTCTCAAACTACAGACTCTGGTATTAGTGGAGAAAATGGTAGCCCAGTAAAGAAGACTTTGAGAATTGGCTACTTTCCAAACATCAATCACGCACAGGCAGTAATAGGTTTGGGGAACGGTACATTTCAAAAAGCTTTAGGAAAGAATGTTGATGTCAAGACATTTATTTTCAACGCAGGTCCATCAGCAATGGAAGCATTA
>JBKPPX010000012.1:0-5621 GCA_046733815.1 Thermoproteota archaeon
ATAGTTTTTGGTACGAGTAAAATACATCTTTTGCATGTGTGTTCGATTCTAACTGTATAATTAGCACAAGTATTCTAATGTCGTGTGACATTCTTTACCCTGAAATAAACTCAATATATAAAATTACTATATTGTGTGAAAAAGGTCAGAAGCATGACGCAATATCAGCTGAAGATAATACGAATTTATATTAAAGTATAAGTAAATTGGATCAGCTAGACACAGAAAGGAGTTAATTACTCTTGAAAGACATCATCGTATAGATAGATAATTAACAATATCTATAATATGTGGTTCTGAACTGGACTAACACTTAAAAATAAGTTTGAATAGTGATCCAATATGGCTGCCCGAAAGAAAACGTCTACAAAGAAACGATTAGTAAAACGCACTAGACAAAACAGACCGGTGCCAGCCTGGATAATAATCAGAACACATAGACACGTAAGGACTAATCCTAAACGGAGACTATGGCGAAGATCAGATGTAAATGTAGGATAAAATTGAGGTGTTATAGTAAAAATGTCAGAAATAGAAGAGAATTTAACTCGTGTATATACAATTAATTTAGGAAAAGCTTGGATAACTCCACAATACAAGAGAACGGATAGAGTTATTAATATGATAAAGGAGTTTGCAAAAAAGCATATGAAAACCGAAGAAATAAAAATTGACCAGGATTTGAATCGGCAGCTTTGGGGGAGAGGTAAAACAAATCCTCCGAGGAAAGTACGTGTAAAGATGGTAAAAGATGAAGACGGAGTTGTTATAGTTTCTTCATACGAAGAAGCAACAAAAATCGAAGCCAATACTGGATCTGACGGATCTACTTCATTTGATGATTCTGAAAAAAGTTAAAGGAAACCGAAAGAGTAGAATAAAATAATTGCTAATTAATTAGAGAAAAGCAACACTCTTAATCTGCGCAGAGGAAAGTCATATTTAAATGCTCTTTATTATGTTGGTGCAAGTTATTCTGGATTTGAGTTATCGGGGATAATATACCCATGAAGCAAAACATAGAATAATAGAATTAATTTAAAGCAAACTCAGAATAATCTTAAAGCTTAGTAAACCAGAAAAGTAACGCCTATTAGTAAGAATTGTAAAAATACTTTACATATTAAATATCCAACGGAGATGGTTCCCTTTTCATCTATTCGAGGTTGGGAATGATCATTTCTATATCTGGAGATGAATCCATTTCTTCCCAATCCAATATGTTTTGTTTTGGAATAATCTCTGAAAGAGGATCATATCTGTCAAATCTTGTTGTGTCTTGAACTCCAGCCATTAAATGGATCTTTGTCCTCTCTGAATTAGACATGGTCAATATTACTTCTGGAGTTTTTTCATTTTTAAATATTGCTTGTACCGTGTTAACAATCAAATCAAGTTTGCCTATCGGGACATTTTCACCTCCCATAACATACAGCAATGCCCTTTTTACTGAATTCGGATCTACATTGTCACACAACATTTCGATAGAATTCTTGATAGACGATTCAATGGGGTTATTCTCTTTTTTACTCGCAATTAATAAGTTCGTATTCGGATAAATATCTCCCTCTGAAATTGAAGAAATAATTTCACAAATTGCTTTATTTGTGATCTCATAACACTCTTGAGGCGTTAATTCAGGATTATTTTGTAATAAACTATCATTATCTATTACTATAGTTGCATCTGCAATATTCCTGAGTCGTCTTAATGATACTCCAGCGTGAAATATTCTATCTTTCTCAAATCCGAAAGGCATTATTGTAAATAATATTATTGAGGTCACACCCGTATGTTTAGCTATGTTAGATACTACTGGAGATATTGCCGTTCCGCCGCGCCCCGCCAGATTTGTGATGACGATTATTGTTTTGAATCCATCCATTGTCGCTTTAATTTTTTTATTCAAAGACTGGGTAAACGCTCGTATCTTATAACTTGAAGGATTTACCCATGAATTTGAATCAATAAATAGACTCTGATATTTTCCATTCAGATCGTTTTTATCATTACTTATTAAGACACATTTACAATCCAATGATTTACTAGCGTCGACTGCAATTTTAGCCCCAGCGCCTCCTATGCCAACCATCAGTAATGGTTGCCTTATTTGTAAATAATTATCTTTCATGAACCCCCGATCCCTTAGACTATCTATTAATATTAGTTAAAAATGTTATTAATCAAATATAGGCACGTAATTGCGTAAAAAAGTTGAGTTACTCAGTGTTAGAACAAATGAGGCGAGAGGTCAGTGAGAAGCAGGAATAGCCACAAATCTCGACTAGAATTTCTTCTCCAATACGCGGCTGACATTTCGTAGCTTTATATGAAGTCACATGTTCAGATGGTAATGAAACAGGTTTATATGCATAGTTTCTACCTTGAATATTATCTTCGCTGATTTCATCTATGACTATATTCCCCCTCCAACTTTTCCAAATAGAATTACGCTTTACAGCAATTTCCTTTACCAGTTGGTGGAGAAGTTCACTTCTCTGCTTTACTATGTGTGAATGAACTTGTTTAAGTTTGCAGGCTTCTGTCCCAGACCGGCTGCTATATTTCGAAGAATTTATAATATCAGGTTCTGTCTCTTTTAGTAGATCAATTGTCTTCAGAAAGTCTTCATTTGTTTCCGAAGGAAAACCAACTATAACATCGGTTGCAATGGTTATTTCTGGAATCTCTTTTCTAAATGCTTTAACTATATTACGATAAGTATTTACGGTGTGTCCTCTTTTCATTTTTCTAAGAATCCGGTCACTACCACTCTGGACAGGAATGTGCAAAAACTTAAAGATTTTATCATTATCATAAAACACTTCTATCATATCCTTGAGCATAAAAGGGAGGTACATTGGGTTCATCATTCCAACTCTAATTTTATAATCACCTTCAACAAGGCAGCATGATTGTAGCAGATGTACCAGGTCTGATCCTATGTCTTTACCATAGCAGCCGTTGTCAGTAGATGAAAGCCATATTTCTTTGCAGCCATCGGCAATGTCGCTCCGCATTTGTCTTAATATATCACCTATACGGTAACTCCGAAGACTTCCCTTTGCAAGTTTAGTTTGGCAGAAGGAACATTCACTCATACAACCACTTGCTATTTCAATTATGCTAATTGTAGGATTAAGCCGTATTTTTGGAAGGTTTACTTTAGATAAAATAGAGTCTTCAACAAATACAGATTTTCCGCCTGAAAGAGCAGAACGAACTGCATCAATAGTCCTATCAATAGAATGAGGACCAACCAAGCTTGCAAATGGATTAATTGATTCTATTCTTCGTTTTTCCGTCTTTGGTAGACATCCAGCTACGATAAGTGGTTTATCTGATCTAGAAAGCTTATCAATTCTATGAAGCATTCTGTGTTGAGTTACATCTTTTACCGAACACGTGACGATGATATTCAGGGAAGATTCATTTTCGGCGGCTGCTAATTCATAACCATCTGCCTTCAACAGTCCTGAGATCATCTCAGAATCAGCCATGCTTGCAGAACATCCATACGATTCAATCCATATCTTCTCATTATTATGGTTGGGTCCATTAGGTTTTTCAGGCTCAATGGACTTTGACGCCTTCGCTGATTGGGAAGGATGTTTAGTATTTCTTTCAATAAGATTCACATACTCAGTCATATTGGGAGTGAATGTCTCTATCAATCACTTAACGTCATATGTATGATTCTTCCATCCTTTAATCATTGTCTTAATAAAATTGAGTTACATCTAGGACAAGCTTAATTGAATATTTTACTTCTTGGGTTGGAAGCGTTGAAATATCTTTATAGAGGATTACAAGCTCCAATGCTTCGTGGCAGGCAACAAGTTAGGTGTCGAACATCATGACATCAATGCAGTGAGAATCTGGTTTAGATCAGAAATTGATGATATATTCTCCTTTATTCTAGCAAATTTGCGAAATAACCACGTCTAGAATACACTATACTTATGAGAATCCCATATCCAATAAAGATTTTGTCGCTGAGACTAATTTTTTAACATCATATCTATTATGAGCTTCTGAAATTGCGCCCATTTTTAGAGGAAGAAAGAATATCCCATGATTAGCCATTAGAGCTAAACTATATTTTTTTGACAATTCTCTATTAGAAAGAGCCACATGTTCTGCAGTCGTTATACTACTAACTAGTTTATTTAGAAAGTGAACCTGGAAGAGAGAGCCGGTACCGGTCACCTCAACGTTGATTTTCGAATTTGAAAAGACCTTGCTAAGACCCCTTCTTGCTTCATTTCCCAGATTGTTGATCTTGGGATATATTATATCTTTATTCTTTCTTAGGTAATTAATAGTTGCAAGACCTGCAGTCATAGTAACTGGATTTGCTGAGAATGTTCCTCCTCCTATAGCACAGCAATTTTGCTTATTCTTTCTTATTATCGGATCCGCAACCGACATTATATCTTTGTTTCCGCATACGACTCCAATAGGAAATCCTCCTCCTACAACCTTACCTAATGTAAAGATATCAGGCTCCAATTTATAGATACTTGCTGCTCCGTGAATTGATAATCTGAAACCAGTTACAATTTCATCTAAGATGAATAAGCTATCATTTTTTTTTGCGAACTCCTGAAGTCCTTGTAAGTATCCGTCAATAGGAGTGATGCAACCGGCGCCACCTAGGATAGGTTCTACAACAATGCAAGCCAAATCATCTTTAATAGATTCAAGAATCTTCAAGGATTTTTGTAGGTCGTTGAATGGTATTGCTTTTATAAATCGCTCTTCGTCTTGTATTAGCCCGGGGCCTTCTTGGATTTCAAATGGATAGTTTACAGCATACATTAGCGAGTTATTAAAGCCATGCCATCCACCTAAAACTTTAGCAATTACTCTTCTGCCTGTTTTTGCTCTCGCAAGACGCACAGCATACATTGTTGCCTCAGAACCTGTAGATGAAAAGCGAATATACTCAGCTCTTGGCATCATCTTCTGGATAATTTCTCCAAGATCCACACTGACGTCGCTTGTTGTACCGTACAATGTACCTTTGGTAATTTGTTTCATAAGGGGTTTAGAAACGGCATTTGGAGAATGACCAAGAATTAATGCCCAATGCCCCATCCAATAATCAGTATATTTGTTGTTATCACAATCAATAATGAACTTGCCTTTAGCTGCCTTGGTAAAGAACGGATAAGGTTGGAAAAATCGAATATTATGACTTATGCCACCTGGAAAGACATTTAAAGATCTAGAATAGAGAGACTTTGATTTTTTAGTTTTTTTTTATATAGTTTTACATAATCATTATATTTCATAGTGTAAAGTTCAGGATCCAATTTCTTTTATTTGTTTGTAGATCCAAAGTTTATATCAAACACTAAATACCACGGGCCGATAATTCGTTCCATTGGAAAAAGGCTGCCACGCTGTATTGTGATAATACGAGCGGTATTCCTCCGTAGCAAGATTTATATCTTAATTTTGCACGCTATTTCTTAGAACGTAACAATAAAAGGCGGCGTCGGGATGATTGTGGTCATAGTGCCATTTTATGATTCACCGACCTCCAGTTGCGCTCATAACATGGAGATTCAATAATAAAATATTGAATCTGACAATGGTCATATTTACACGACCCG
>JBKPPX010000013.1:0-1771 GCA_046733815.1 Thermoproteota archaeon
ATTAGTCCAGCTGCTTTAAGTGCTTCAGGGAGATCTTCTACTCCAGTCGGTCTCAGTCCCAAGATTGAGGGAGCATCAATGATAGTAAATTGTGGCAAATATTCAAGAGAAAAGCTAAAGCACGATTATAACTTTATAGTAGCGCTAGTGCCAAAAGCATTTTTATTCTGTGGTTGCAGCAAAAAGCTAAGAACTCTTAGTAGGTGGTGCAGGTATCGCTCCAATCTGCTGCATCAATTCCATCATATCTACGCTCGCCCGCTGTTCTACGATCTTGCCATCGCTGAGAGTTAGAAAATCCCTCCCACCAAAAGATACTTTCTTGCCAGTCGGTGGTGTACCCTGGAACTCTCCTTTGTGAGTGCCAGTATTAATGACACGGATTGCAACTTTATCTTCTTCTGCAATTATCTCTTCGATTTTAGCACTAAGATCTGGAAATGCACTCCAGAAGGCAGCGAAGAATTGCTTGGTTCTATTCCAATCCATAGAGGAGCGCATTCCTGAAAACTGAAAGGACTGCTTAGTGTTAGATACTAACTGTCCCAATCTTTCTGTATCTTGTCGATTGAAAGCCTCAATGTACTGACGAACCACATGCTTGTTTTGTTCTTCTGTCGATCCCATTGATTGGGTATTGGTTATGCGCATCTTAAGTATTCTTTGAAGTTTTATGGTAGAACAATCTATCCATGTTCTAATGCTGACATTCTGTCCGACAATTGGTAAAAACAAGCTCAATTTAATGCCGTAGTTTACCAGATTGATAAAGATGGACCGGGTGGTGGGGTTTGAACCCACGACCGCAGCAATAGCTCTGCTTTCCTAAATCATCTCTAATTTCATCTAAAGAGCAGAGCTATTGATCAAATCAAAAAGCTATTATAGTAACTGCATGACACATAATCTATGCATCACGAGATGCAATCACGTAATTTAGACAAAAATCCTGATGAAGTTAGAAAATTTTCAAAAGGCAAATTAGAGCTTGCCAACCTTGGAGACGCAACAATTGGAAGGTACACTGCTGAGCCAGGTTGGAAGTGGTCCAAAGACGTCAAGCCTATAGTCAATACAAATAGCTGTCAAATTACACATACAGAATACGTGATATCAGGAAGAATACGAGTTAGGATGGATGATGGAACTGAACAAGAATTTGGTCCAGGCGAAGCGTTGTATGTTCCACCAGGTCATGATGCATGGGTAGTTGGAAATGAGCCACTTGTTGCGGTAGACTTTACTGGTGCAAAGCAATACGCTACTTGAAAGAAATGAGCTCAATTTAATGCCGTAGTTTTCTCGTAGAGAGAGAAACGTACCGCGTGGGGTTTGAACCCACGACATTAGCAACAACTCTTTTCCTTTGCAGGCTCCACAACCCCGCTTTTAGTGAAGGATCTCTGAATAGAAGAATCGACAACTATCTCACCTATCCAGATACAGGATAATTCTGGGTATTCTATGGACAGAAAGGAAGACGTCATTTGTGCATTATCAACCGCTATCAAAGATCATAATGGCAAACCAGCAGAAGAAGGATAGCTGTTGAATCTATTGAAGGCTGCAGAAGTTAAATCTATGTAGATATCTAAGGAATAGATCGGACACCAGAGATATAGGCATTATTCCGAGTAATAATTATGATGTGGATGTTACATTACCGCAGTCATGCTCCTAGTGCTACACCTCTCGTTATTATGATGGTGCCTTATAGCATTGCAATTCCTGTTCTCACTATAAGAACCCCTGTAATTGGCTGGTTCAGTGC
>JBKPPX010000014.1:0-6693 GCA_046733815.1 Thermoproteota archaeon
CACGGGATCAAACTGTATGGTATACCGCTCAGGGATCAGGCGAATTAGGACGATTAGATCCAAATACAGGTAAGACGCATCACATTGTCCTTGGTCAGGGCTCGGCACCACACGGCGTTATTGTTGGACCAGATGGCGCCCCCTGGATTACAGATGGTGGCCTGAATGCCATTGTACATGTTGACCCGGAGACAGAAGAGGTCAGGCTATTTCCATTACCTGGAGATAGTAGTGATTATGCTAATCTGAACACAGCTACCTTCGACAAGAGAGGTGTCCTCTGGTTTACAGGGCAGAGTGGGATTTATGGCCGCCTAGACCCAGCTCTAGGACAGGTGGAGGTTTTTGACGCCCCTCGCGGGCCTGGACCATATGGCATTTCGACAACTCCTAATGGCGACGTTTACTATGCGTCGCTGGCCGGAAGCTATATTGCTCGCATTGATCTAGAAACCGGAGCGGCTACTGTGTTGGAGCCGCCGACACCAGACCAAGGCGCTCGACGTATTTGGTCCGACTCTCAAGGACAACTCTGGATCAGCGAGTGGAATGCAGGAAAGTTGGCTGTTTATGATCCAGCCAAGGATAGGTGGCAGGAATGGCGACTGCCTGGCGACAACCCATTGCCCTATGCAGTATATGTAGATGAGAAGGATATGGTCTGGTTGAGCGATTTTGGGGCTAATGCCTTAGTGCGATTTGACCCTACCCATGAAAGCTTCAAGGTGTTTGCCTTACCCAGCCCAGCGGCCAATGTGCGTCAAATCTTAGGGCGGCCTGGCGAGGTATGGGGTGCAGAGTCTGGAACCGATAAACTCGTCGTGATTCGAACTAGTCAGTGAATAATATTTTTTAGAAAACTGAAAATTGAGTTTTGACCAAAAAATTCTAATCAGAAGGGGCTTGTGAACATATCTGCCCAATCAAGTGTTTTGAATTTCTTATTGTTCGTTGTTGTTGTTGTTTGAACCTTGTTAGATAGATTATTAAAATAATATGAATTGTATCTAGCTATAAAATAGTTATATAATATAATTCTGTAACTTTGATTTTAATTAGGGAACCATCTTTTGATATTTCAGCAAATACTATTCTATTCAAAGTGCAAGTTCTCCTCTCCAATAAATGATATCTGAATCTTTCATTATCTTATTACTGTGGAGGCGGTTAAAGTCAGTTGATGTTTAATTATAGCTGAACAGATACAAGACAATTATTTAGTCTAAAGAAAAAGAGAACAACAGCAATCATATTCTAATCAGTCAACTATACTTTACATAATCAAAAGATCAGTTTTGAATTGAATACCATTATGGAGCACTACTAGTGATATCCATAGAGTTTCTTTGGATCCAGCTGATTATCGTCAGCTGGTAACTACTCTATTACTCTATTACTCATAAATGTTAAATGATAGCTTCAGAGGGAACCCACAGAAATTACTTATGAACGAGGTAGAAGCCTAAAACAGAAATCCATTACTTCTCTGTTTTAGAAGAAACAAGGTAGTCAGTTCTTTTATAGCATCAAAATTGTTAGTTAAAAATCAACTATGTATATGTGTGTATATGTAGAAGTGATAAGCAGATGGATTTAGTGGTTAACATGATATTGGGAGTTAGTCAAAGGTTAAAGATTCCTTGAACATATTACTTAATCTTTTTCGTTCATCATTGGTCAAACTGACTTCTTTTGCTTTAATATTCTTCAGTAAATCTTCAGCATCCTTATCCTGACCCAAGATCTCCTTCAGTTTTTCTTCTGATCTTATTCCTTCCCAAGAATCCAATAGTTTGATAACGTTATCTTTAGTATCTGGGCTGAAGTCCTTTATTGCATTTTCTATGACTTTCTTGTAATCCCTTCGAAGGTCCTTAGGTCTAAACACAGATCCCATATGATGCTTTTATGGAATTTATCGATAATAAGGTTATTTACCATTCTGCTGTCGTCTTGTTTCTACCAAGTCTTGCTGAGCTTCTAAAAGTCCATTCATGTTAATCTTTGACTAATGCTAGTAATGTTCTTTATTCATAAAATATCAATATTATTAATCTGCAGATGAAGAACAAATATTTGGTGATAATATAGCCTTATCTAAAGACAAAGATTAATTTTTCTTCTATTAAATTTGATTGTAGAAGTTCCAAAAACAAAAGAGACTGGATATGAAACCTTAAATTCTCTTTTCTCTTATTACTTTATATATAAATGGAAGAACAAGACGGAACATGGTGTACGGTGTTCCTTGAAGAAGAAGGATCTAAAGTAGAAGCAAAAATTACCCATACAGGCAGAGGTAAATTCAAGATTCTTGATGACAAAAAAAATGGAAAATACAGAAATAAGAAAATAGATGCATCAGACATATTTTCCTGTAGGATAGATAGATAGATAGATATGCCCATACCTGTCAGTATATTTAGTATCTTAAGGCATTATTGATATTTAAGAGGGGTTATAGTCAATGTATATATTTTTCAATCTATACTAAGAGTATTTTATTATTCTTAGAAAGAACGTATGTCTGATCACAGAAGTAAGATATGACAAATAGACTCTTGATACACATATTTATCATAAACGATATCTCATTTATCATTATACTCCTCCTCATCATCATGATAACTTTCTGGCTCTTCTATTTTATAGATATCCCTCTGGTTAGATTGACGTGCTAAGTTAATTGGTAATGAAGATAAGGACATCATCATCTTAAAAACATCTTCAACCCTAGACCCATTTGTAAAATGTTCCATTAGATTGTCATAAAATCTGTTAGCTATCTCTACTATCATGGTCTTATATTCCCTAATATTCAATGCAGGTGATTGTTGTATTGGTATTGTTGACGATATTGATGAAGGCATACTATAAACTAGATAGTTTTTATAATAGGGGATTCTTCTTAGTGCTTCAATTACTGATGCAACAGCGAATTGTAATATTACTTTATCATCTATTAGAATACTTCTAACTTCTTTTTCAACAGTCTTTTTGATTATAAGAAATCCTTCATCATCAGTCTTTAGCCGATTATAAAGAGATTCTAACCTTGATATTTCACTATTGAGATGTCCTGTCTCTTGTCTCTTACGATTACAAGTTATACTATAGGATTTCAGTAATTCCTTAGAGCTTGTTACCCTCTCATTCAAGATGTTCAAACTATTCTTGAACTTTTGTCTTTTAGATTCTAATGTATTTACCTCATCATTAAGCAATTCACGCCGTTCTTCAAGATATGGCAGTTCTTCATTAGCGATTGCAAGAGCATTAATAACCTTTTCTACAGTCATACCTTTTTTCTTTGCTAATTTGCATAACTTTAAGAAATATCCTATACCCTCATCTCCTAACTCTCTATAAACAGAATGTAGTTTATCTAGTCGTATAAGATTCCAATATTCTCTGTACAGTATGGTCACTTCTGGCGCTCTTAGGTTTAATGCGATAGCGACTTCTACAGGTGTCTTTCCTTTGGAAAATAATTCATATGCTTTGGCAGATAGCTCTTGTTGTTGCTGCTGATGTTTATACTTATGCTGTTTAGATTCTTCCTCTTTTAAGCTAGCTGAGATATCACGAATTGACATCCTTTCTATGCTTGCTATATCGCGTGTGGTCTTTCCCTGATTATAGTAAAGATCGATAACATGAGTTTTTCTTTCATCATTAATCGTCATATATTTTTGACTTAACTTATACAGTTTTCAAATATAAAAAGAGTTACATCATTGATGATACCATTGATACCATTGATACTATTTCTTTACCATCTAATGTCTCCTGATACCTTATACACAGAAATGTTCGTAAAACACTTCCATCGATTACTTTAAGATTACATTGAAAGTTAAATGAGATTTTATTCTAATTATTGTCATTAAAAAGTCCTCGCTATTATCTATATGTATGATTTGAACACTAAAAAAATGAAGATACATCTTGTAGTAGTAGCGTTCTTCTTAGCGGTAACAGCAATAGTGCCATTCGATGCTAGCAGTATAATATTATTTATTAGAATAGGATATAGAATCTGTAAAATTTTTTGACTTTAATATAGATAAATGATATATGAACCATCAGAATCAAAAATCCCATATCGGTATTTGATTTTTGAGATAACATACTCCGTTATTATCCTATTTCTGCTTTGGCTAATGATGGCATGAACTTATGTTACTATCCATGATTTTACCAACTACTAGTAACTTATACTTCACACAATTTGATCCCAATCTAGTCCTGCTCCACCAAGAATAGTTGGCTGATTTGAGGCTGCTAATTATTATCATTGTGGAGTATATAGACTGACTTTAACAGTCAAGTGAGACCTGAGTAACTCTTTTTGTGCTATTTGCCAGAAGACAATTCTTACAGCATTATCGCCATTTTGTTGATAACAGTTAGTTTCATTACAAAGTCAATACCGTTCTGTTAGAAATTGATTTTTTATGTAACCCGGAGAGAGTTATAAAGTGGCCTATGGCGCATCTCAAAGAGATATATTCCAAAACTTATGCAATGCAGAAACAAATGACATATGCGTTTTATCTAAAATATAAAAATTAAAATATTAACGTTTATCAGAAATGATTACGAAACAATATTGAGAATATGTGCGGCTTATATAACAGATAGTCCTGACTATAGTGCAACTACTGTGAAATGCTGGACCACTATTGTTGCTTACCATACTTATCATAGTAAACCAACTCTTGGAGGGAAATTCTTTCAATTCTTTCAGGTTCTTCAGCTGGATAACCTATACAAATAATTCCTATTGGTTTAACAAACTCAGGTAGTTCGAGTATTGCAGACACTTTATTGTCTTCAAATGCACCTACAAAACAAGCTCCAATTCCCTCATTTACAGCTGTCAGTAAAATAAGCATTGAAGCAAAAGCACCATCTGTTATACTATAAAACTGCTTGCCCCTATTTCCATAACGACTAATTGAGCGGGAAGTATTTGAGCATACCACAATCAGGACAGGAGCTTTTTCTACGTATTCTTGGCTTACAGCTGCCTTTCTCAATTTTTTCTTTATTGCAAGATCTTTTACTATAATAAATTCCTGAACTTGTGTATGACCTGCGCTAGGGGCTCGATGTGCATTTCTTATTAATTTCATTATTATTTTATCTGAGATTTGCTTGCCGTGGTCATATTCTCTTACCATTTTTCTTTTTCTGATAACTTCATTAAAGTCCATGATATTATTATCAGATATATTCAAGGAAAACAAACAAGATAAAGGGACAATAATTAATGTTAATTTTTATAGTATAATTATATATGGGCGCTTTTCTAGAAGGTAAAGTATCTGGAGTCAGGTAGGGGGATTCAGAACAGAATTGACGTTAAAATGCACCTGTCGGCACGGAAGCTTAAACTTGATGTGACTTTATGGTAACTCCCTTGAATATAAAAGATATTTGACTCAATTTGCAATTATAATTAAGAATTCCTTGACTTGGTTTTTGAGAGTTCTTTCATGTTTCAGAAAGTCCAAAATACCTTAAATCTCCTAGGATATTGTCTTTGTATTTTACGTGCCATTAGAGCACAAATGAATACTGTCGTTGGATATCGTTCTTCTACAGTTGTTAGCGACATATCCTTTCTATATTATATAGTAGGCCTAAATAAAAGGTCAAGATTGGAATGGGCTTGGTCATTTTTGAACTGTTATCGATACATGATTGGAAACATCAAGAAAGAAACAAGTTTAAATGGTATTAAGGATTCAAGTGAAATTTATCCGTGAATCTCTCTTTCTAAAGCTTCTTTGAGCATATGCATATGTCTTTTTCTATCATTTTTGATTGTTTGCCATATTTCTACCAAATCTGATTTATTGGCATTCTGTGCGTCTTTGATGTAAGTTTCGATTGTATCATACAGAAAGTCCGCATCCTTGCCCAAGACTTTTAAAATATCATATGCCGTGTCTGTTAATTCAGTTGATGACATATAATAATAATGCAAATAAAATATTTAACAGATACTCCTATTTTGGTAACAAGCACTAAATATCATATCCTACATTCATAATTTACAATGATATGACTCTTTTTCAATTTCTATTCATTAAGAGATGCACCGGCACTAACAAAGCATTTTCTTTTGCTATTCAGAATTTCTTATTTGTATCAGTTCGCTCAGTATAGATATAGAAGATTACCTACGCTACATCCATACCTCCGGAATTTTTATGTTATTATCATGCTTGACATTGGAGGTTCGGAGGCTCCGGAGACATTCTCGTTAATTTAATGGAGCATATTGAATTATATTAAATTGATCTTGAATTTTCTTTTCTATTTACACACATTAATTTTGTGAGAAATAAGATACAATTATTTTATGTTAGAAAGGCAAATGCGGTGCAACTCAAACGGATAGATCTAATTACCTACCAAGGAACAGGCTTGCCATCAAAGAAAAATCCTCCAGTTGGACCATTATCTGGTAGTGTAGCAGCCCATACTATTCCTTTTGCTCCATCTTCTACAGGGCGTCCTCCACGACCACCCATATCTGTAGCCACCCATCCAGGATCAACAGAATTAACCAAAATGCCAGTACCACGAAGCTCGGTTGCTAGAATCCTAGTAAGTGCATTAAGAGCTGCTTTAGAGACACTATAGGCTGGTGTTCCACCACCTCCACTACCCATATAATGC
>JBKPPX010000015.1:0-3508 GCA_046733815.1 Thermoproteota archaeon
TACCATCTGTATCAACTGCGTGAAAGTGAATGAGCTCTGTTATTTCTGAGAGATCAGAGTTGTTTCCTGTTCTGATCAAATGATGGGCAGTATCAATGCCTCTAATTACATTAATTAAATTTCCTCTGCCATATGAAATAGAATCATAATCCATCCAATCAGAGAAATGCTCTTCAAAAACAATTTCTATAGATTTCCCGTTTACTTTTTTGTCTGAAGCATATTTTGATATTTCTAAAAGTGAACTCATAAACTTTGCCTTCAGACTTTCTTGCCTTATCTTTCTATATGCCCTCAAAGCAGGAGCAAGAACTCCATAAATTTTTACGGCGTTACCACCAATATAATAACCTAGTCTATTGGCGTGTTCAGATCTTAATCGAAAGAAGGATGGCAAATCACAAAAACTATGTAAAACCAATCTCGAAATTCCTGCCAATTCCAAATAATCTATTGTTTTTAATGTATATTCAAGTGCGTGCCTCCTCTCATTATTATTTTCTGAATCAATACTTGGTCTATGAAGTGTTTTATGTATCGAATTACTCATGTGCTTATCTGTACTATAATCTTTGATTACTCTAAGGCAGTTAGGCTTTCTTGTGACTAGACAGTGCAAATGATCTTCATTGAGCTCAATACCTGAAAAGCCATCTTCATGTGCTAATTCAACAGCCTCCGATGCGTTGTTTGTAACATAAGGTGCTACTGACGTAATTATCTTAATTTCCATATTGATGCGCCACTTATATTGAGTTTGAAACTGTCAACTAATGTTATTCTCTATAGTAATAACAGATTTTTATATAATATAAATAATTGCAGTTTAAGATAAGATGTCAACATGTTGCTGATAATTATAATGTTAATTATTCATACCTTTTCAATTACTGGACTAATCTTATCTACTACAACAGATGGTAGATAGGATAAAGACAATTTTAATAAAGTTATGAATTGGAATTAGATATTGGTGTATCTTAATTTATTGTTATATAATTAACTCTAACTAACGCAGTGTCTTCTATTTGTAATATCTGTACATATAAAACGTTCATTTTCTAATTTCGATTCTATCGTCAGCCTTTTGATAAATTTTCACTTAAAATATCTTATGACGTTTATGTTGATGTTTATATCCAACAGTGCCTGTCTGATTGAATTTAAGACACTATCTCATTGATTTGATAGATATTATTGATATTCATAATTAGTTAAAGGAAATTATCTCCTATTTATCGTTCATATAATCTTATATAATCTAATAATTATTAGGAGCATTTATGTCTATTTTATTCTGTTTATATAGATATATATAACTGTTGAAGAAGAGTCTTAAACAAGCTCAATTATATGATGGCTGCTTTTGATTAAAAAGAAATATTATAATACGCTTTATTCGATTCATATATTACCTTTTATTTCCTTCACCGCGTAAATACAAGCCAGCGTCAATCATAGTAGTAACTGCAATTTTATTATTTTGTAATAAAAGGTCATCACCAAATCTTGTTATACCAATAGCTATCGCCTCTTGCTTTAGGTTTAAAATAATCACAACTTCATTTTCATTTATTGCACTTGATGTGGATATGATTGACCTGCTGTAAACATTTTTCCCATACAGAATGGATTTTTCTGCAGCTTCATTGACAATGATATATGGAAATTGTTTAGATATTTTAGAAATAAGGTCTGCCGCTTGCATTGAAATTGAAAAATTTTTTTTTAATTCGCCAATCATTAAGCCAGCATCTGATGGTTGTTCACTTAGTGCTATCTTTTCTATCTCATTTGACAAAAAGTAAACTTCGCGAATATTGCGAGCTTTTATCTCCTTTATTAGAATAGATTTATCTTTGAAAAAATCAAAGACGCCCCATTTGTTAAATGCTCTATTCAATATCGTTAGTTCTTGTCTTGTCGGTTTTCTGTACATATCGTCTAACTATTTACGCGCAATTTTGCAATATAGAATCCTAAAGTATTATGGATATGTGGATAAAATCTTCTCGTGTTTTTCAGCATGGGATCGAAACGAAGTACTCCAAAGCTGGTCAAACCTTCGCTTCCATATATTATTGGCACTATTTCAATATCAAGCTTCTCTAAAAGAAGATTTACAATAATTTCATTTTCCTCTGGAGCAAAAGAACAAGTTGAATATACTAGCAATCCACCAGGTTTGACTAATCTAACAGCTGTTTCAATTAAAGTTGATTGACGGGCTGCACAAAATTCGATATCTTCTGGTCTATGATTTGTTTTTCGCGACTTATCCTTTGCAATTATACCTTCGCAACTGCAGGGAGCATCTAATATCACACGGTCAAACTGCCTGTTTAAATCTAGTGCATTGTTTCCATCCAACTTCAAGACACATGTATTTATTACACCACATCGCTGGAGGTTAAATCTTAAGGCTCTCATTCTTCTAGGATTAGGTTCCAAAGCGATAAGAATGCCAGTATTTTTCATTTTCTGCGATATATAAGTCGTTTTTCCACCAGGAGCTGAAGCCATATCTAAAACACTTTGACTTTCTCTCACATCCAAAGCATCAACTGCCAGACAGGAGCTAAGATCCTGTATGTAATAATAACCAAGTAAATACTCGGTAGTTGCTCCAACTCGAAAAGTCTGCTTTTTAACAGATAGAACGTCATCTAATATTGTATCTTCTAATTCAAAGCCTTTTGATACAAGTCTTTCCTTTAGATCTTTAGTGTTGATTTTAAGAGTATTAATCCTTATATACAACTGAGGCTCCCTCTCCATTTTTTCTAAAAAACATTTCACATCTGGCACGAATTGAAGAAATCTGTTAATCAGCCACTCATGATAGCCATATTGTTGGGCAAGGATAGAAGATATTGGCGAATTTGGAAATACAAATGTTTTCAAATGATATGCCTAATATGTTATGCCAAGATATTATTCTTATTTTCTTAAACATGACGTCCATCGGATTCGAATAATACACAAAAATGAACAAAATTTTGTTATACCTCCAATTTATTAACAGTTATGATAATAAACAGGGAAATATAATAGACACTACTGTGATAACGCACAAAGACTTGTTTTATTCAAAAGAAAGCCAACTGTTTCTAATACCTTACCTTTCGTTTATCATCTGGTAATAGCTCGAAGAGTTTATTAAAGCAAAAATAAGACCATGAAAATGGCCTCAAGCATTTGATAGGTTAATAATGCGACGGTCGTCCAGTTTGGTCTAGGACATCAGATTGCCAATCTGGTAACCCGGGTTCAAATCCCGGCCGTCGCATTTCTTCCATACAGTTAACCTCAGGCTTTAGGATTTATGGTTGCCAAACAAGTCAAAAATAGCTTTGTATGCGATTCAATGAACAATGGTGTTTGAATTTCTGTGGCTAACTTTTTAAATATGATTAAATCCTATACCCAAGACGAAATACAGATAGTTACATTAATTACTATAATAATATCTTATGTATTCTTTTTCTATTCCTTGTTCTGATGCGAT
>JBKPPX010000016.1:0-1785 GCA_046733815.1 Thermoproteota archaeon
ACCCTTGATGGCCAAGAAAAATTAAAAATACCTCAAGGTACTCAACCTAATACCATTCTGAACATTCGAGGAAAAGGACTACCCCATTATGGTAGCTATGGAAAGGGAGACCAGCTAGTTAGAATCAATGTGAAAATTCCAACAAAATTAAACGACAGACAAAAGTTATTATTGAAAGAATTAGATAAGGAATTCCAAAACAACAGAGAGGAATCACAGTACCTTTAATATAGTAATGTTTTACAGTCATTAATACACATAAATAAGAACTTTGTTCTCAGAGGTCTAAAAGGACTATAAAATTAAGAAATGAATAAAAAGGTTCAATCCTGTAAGAAGGAGTTCTAATAGTTTATTATTACTCCGAAAGATGATATCATAACTTCTAATTGAATGCCTGGAAATATCCAGTGGTTTCTTTGACTTATAGACTGGGATATAACAGTCAAAGAACAGCTCATCCTGATTGAAATATCCAAAGAATTTAATATAGTTGTGGAATCATGTATTCGAAAATAAGACCTTCGACTGACAAAAAATCAATATAACTCGAATCTATATGAGACTCGCATTCATCGTTGGAAATAATTAAAACTAACAATATTGATTACGGCATAGAATGCTTATCTATAAATGTTCACTCACAATTTAGTATCTCATGTATTCCTGTCATTAATTTTTCATAAATATTATAAAACAATAAGCGTATTGAAGACGAACTTATTAATCAACAATTTTATTATTCTCTCCGTTATATAGATGTCACTTAATGCTTGCAATAGAGGCAGAAGACGTATCAAAAATATATAAGGGTTCAAGTTATGCTGCACTGAGCAGTGTATCTTTAAATGTAGAGCCAGGACGAATATTTACACTGCTTGGCAGAAATGGAGCAGGCAAGACCACTTTTGTAAGAATATGTGCAACTCAGTTAATGCCTACTTCAGGCAATGTAAGCATTCTGGGATATGATATCATAAAGAAACCTAATAAAGTAAGGAATATTATTTCAGTAGTCCCTCAAGAGGGACGACCATTGAGAGCCCTTACTCCCTGGGATCATGTATATAATTGGTTACAAATCAGAGGAGAAAACAAAAGTAAATCTAAGGAACAGACGGAAAAAATTCTACAAAAACTAGAACTTTACGAAGTAAGAAACAAGCCTGCAATGAACCTTTCAGGCGGCATGAAGCAAAAAGTTCTTGTTGCAATGGCTATGGCCACTAATGCTGAATTGTTATTTCTTGATGAGCCCACTATTGGATTGGATCCAGTTTCAAGGCGCCAAGTCTGGTCAGCAATTAAGGATTGGAAAAATGAAGGAAAGTCAATTTTATTGACAACACACTATATGGATGAAGCTGAAATGCTTTCAGATAACATAGTAATAATAGACAAGGGCCGCATAATAGCACAAGGCATCATGCATGAATTGCGAAAGATAATTCCACAAAATATTAGAGTAGACATTGCGAAAGATACAGTTGACACTAATCTTCTTAGAACATATGGCTCAGTAGTGGATACTGGAACTAATATGATAAGAGTATTTGCATTTGATTCTGCACTAAAAGAATTATCAGAATTTGCAATAAAAAAAAATATTCCCTTTACAGTTTCTCCCATAACGTTGGATGATGTATTTGTTTCTCTTGTTGGAAATGGGGAAATAATACATAATAATTTCACTACTAATTATGATACTAACGATTAAAAGGTTGTTTTTATTTAATTCAGCGTTAATATATTATGCATAGAAGCGTTTGCTTTGCAATAATATGC
>JBKPPX010000017.1:0-8606 GCA_046733815.1 Thermoproteota archaeon
TATTTAATTAGATAGGTAAGATAGATCGGTTATGATTGGAGAGGCTGTCACTTTTCAAGGAGAGCGTGGAGCCTATAGTGAAATGGCGGCCTTACAATATTTTCCAAATGCAAATGTTTTGCCCAAGAAATCATTTCAAGATGTATTTGGCAGCATAGAAACTGGCGAAGCGAATTATGCGGTAGTACCTATTGAAAATTCTATAGAGGGGAGTGTAAATGAAACATATGATTTATTATTACAGACAAAAATAACTGTATCTGGTGAGATTTATCAGAGAGTTAGACATTGTCTTATTGTAAATAAAGGCATAACCATAGATGGAATAGTGGTTGTATATTCACATCCTCAAGCCATTGCACAATGCAGAAGTTATCTTCAATTAAAAAAATTTGAGTCTGTTCCCACATATGATACCGCGGGTGCAGTAAAGATGATCAAAGAAAAGATAATTATGAACGCAGCTGCAATAGCTAGCAGAAGAGCGGCAGAAATATATGACATGGATGTTTTGGAAGAAGGAATAGAAGATAGAAAAATTAATTTTACAAGATTTTTGGTACTCTCAAAAACAAAAACAAAACCAACGGGTCATGATAGGACCTCTATTATATTTTCCGTCAAACATTTGCCAGGTGCGCTCTTTAGCATTCTGAAGGAATTTGCCAGTCGACAGATAAACCTTACGAGAATAGAATCACGTCCTACTAAGGAAACCCCCTGGGAATATAATTTTTATGTTGATTTTGAAGGCCATTGCGAAGATGAAACTATTAAGAAAGCACTGCAATCTATAAATAACAAAAGCATATATTTCAAAATTCTAGGCTCTTATAAAAAAGCAGAATTATATTAAACTAACGTTTTTCAAATCGAATGGCCAATCCTATTATAATTATTCCTGTTATTATTAACATCATAGGTCCACTGAATGCTATTCCATTGAGCTTGTTCTGAGCATAACCTTCTACATATAAATCTGAACTGCCTATATTATCGATCTTGATTTTATATTCTCCTTCTTTTTTTGCTGTAAAATTATAATTAAAATCTGAAGTTCTTCTTGCTTGGGAGTTTATTATATGTTTGCCTGGATCTGTAATAGTAATGTTGAAAATTGAACCTGTAATTATAATATCTGCCGTGCCACCAATGTTCATATTCGGAGTTAAAATATCTGTCATTCCGGCTTTTAGAGATCCATTTAATGGCACTTCTGCAGGTTTTGAATATGAATATAAAAGGATAACCCCGATAACTATGAATACAACCCCGGCAGCCAAAAGAATATAGAATCTTATGGATCTAGATGATTTGCGTGACATTCTACATCATTTCATCATTTGATATTATAAATAGTCAATTAGTATTAACGTGGAAGAGAGATGTTAACTGAGATGCGTATATACTATATAAACATGATATGAATACAATCTAGTTAAATAAAAACCCTAAAGTATGTAAGGCAATTTAAAATACTTACATCAATTACTAAGTGTTTCATATAAAATACTGGCATCATCAATTTAATTAATCAAATGATGACAAAGCCATAATTATCAGTAATATAAGATATATGAAAGGTAGGTCAGCTAGAAGAATTTAATTTATTATTAAGAGAAATCAATTGAACAAGTTTTATATGATACCAATAGAGATGAAATTAAAGATGTATTATCACTGAAAAGTCAACATGAGACTTTCTAGGTTAACATGTAATTTATGATTTGGAAGAAATAATTATAAATAGCAAGAGACTATGTGTGTTAACAATACTACCTTCAAGATCTACAAAATTAATTCACCAGATCGGCACGTGTGATGAATAATACTATATAATCTAATAGAAATTCCAAGTGATTTATGAGTGATAAGAGTATTAGCCATAGTTCATTTTATCATATCACGAGATAATATTGAGTATTATGTATAAAAATGTCTAGGGTTAATCTATAGATAATATTGTATTCTACATTAAGTTCACATCGTGAGGCTGGCTTTCAATATAACCAGCAGGCGTAATTTTAATAAACTCTGCATTTTTCTGCATTTCCGAAATTGTTTTTGCACCGCAGTAGCTTAATCCTGACCGTAAGCCACCTACAAGTTGCCTAATAATATCAACTACACTGCCTTTATAGGGTACCATTGCTTCTACTCCTTCCGGGACATAGTCGTTCAAATCACTAGAGTCTATAACCTGTGTACCTTCTTCCCTATACTTTCTGCCCAGTGAGGCATAGAATGATGCCATGCCTCTATACATTTTGAATTTTTTTCCATTCTTGACAAGCGTTTTTCCAGGACTCTCATCAGTTCCTCCGAACATGCTGCCAACCATTACAGAAGATGCCCCGACTGCTAGTGCTTTTGTTGTGTCTCCTGACGTTCTGATACCACCATCAGAAATTACTGGAATATCATAATCTCTTGCCACTTTGACGCTTTCCATGACTGCTGTTAATTGCGGAACACCTGACCCTGTAACTACTCTTGTGATACAGATTGATCCAGACCCTACACCTACTTTCACTGCATCGACTCCAGCAGTAATTAAATCCCTGGCACCTTCACCGGTAGCAACATTTCCAGCGATGAGTTCGCAATGAGGAAATGCTTTTTTGATCATATTTACTGTGTTGATAGCATTATTGCTATGACCATGAGCAATATCAACTATTATTGTGTCGGCTCCGGCATCTAAGAGTGCTTCTGTCCTTTCCAAAAAGTCACCTTTTACTCCAACTGCGGCTCCAACAAGCAGTCTGCCTTTTTTGTCTTTAGAAGCAGATGGATACTGATCCATTTTCATAATGTCTTTACTTGTAATAAGACCTACAATTCGGTTTTTATCATCAACTACAGGTAATTTTTCAATTCTGTGTTTGTGAAGAATTTCTTTTGCTTGTTCCATTGTAGTTCCATATTTTGCAGTAATAACATTGTTAGTCATCAATTCAGAAACTTTGCGTTCCATGTTCTTTTCAAATGTAATGTCTCTATTGGTAATAATGCCGTTAAGTGTCCTATCCTTGTCTTCTACAAGCAAACCCGATACGCCGTATTCCCGCATCATTTTCATTGCTTCATATACTTTCACATCAGCTTTGATCGTATATGGCTGCTCGATCATAACTGATTCCGAACGTTTTACTCTTAAAACTTCGTCTACTTGGTCACCAATAGCCATAAATCTATGAATAATCCCGATACCTCCTTCTCTAGCCAAAGCTATTGCCATTCCAGATTCTGTAATTGTATCCATATTTGCACTTACAAGCGGAATATTTATAGTAATATTTCTGGAGAGTTTTGTTTTCAAATCTGTCTGAGTTCTGGAAATTACTGGCGACCGTTTAGGAACAAGTAATACATCATCAAACGTCAGACCTTCTTTAATGTCCAATATTCCCTTATTGTCTAGCCGCTTTGTAGGATTATAAGCGTTTAGTTATTTAAAGAATGGGTCTTCTTGTAATAATTTTTTATTATTCATTATATTCGCGATAACATATTTTCACACTTCTATTATACACTTCTATTATCATATACATTCGCTACGTTGCGATCTAAAGCACATTTTATTATCCATCTCATAAAGTCAATTATAGACCTATTTCGTGCTCTTAAAGTCATTCAGTATCATAGCAGCTTTATATTATCAAATCTAAATACAAAACAACCTCAGTAAAGATTAATAATAGATACTTATTTTGGAGTCAAAACTAAATAGCATCAACTAAGATTGATAATAGAGCATACTGGTAAAAACAACAGTATAGAGCTGGGAAGTACTTACAAGAAGATATTAAAGAATGAAATAAGGAAAAATTCGATCTTAAAGGCAATGGATGAAAATGATGTTTCTATATTATCAGACTATCAGAGTTTGCAGAAAATAAGAAGTGTGGCAATATCAATTTTATGATAAATGTATGAATAAAGATAATCAAACAGATAAAGATAAAGAAATGGCAAATGAGATAGATATGAGTGTTGTAGTTGTAGACTTTAAGCCTAATGTAGGCAAATAAAGAACAACATGATGGAAAATACAATATTCAGTAGTCATTCATATATACTTTAAATTTATCTCCTTTTTTATACATACAGGTATAATAGTTACATTATTGGCAGTTGATTGATTTTGCTAAAACTATATTACTTTAGTAAAAATGTTATAATTGTACTCTGTATCACCGCTGTTTGGCCAGTAGATCTAATGGACAATATGGGCATACAGATCCAGCCAATATCTAGGCATAACTATAATGGAGCATTTATTAATAAAAGTAGGCAGAATTACTTTCTGTGTAGGATTAAATAATACTAATAAAAGTAGGATAAGTTATATCATATGATAGTCTAATCATTATATAATAAAATTAGGAACAATGAAAAGAATAAGCAAACATAAGGTGCTTTCTTTTACAATGTTTCAAAAACCGGCACAATAAGAGTCCATCATTAATGATGAGTTTTTAACTATATATTCAAATACATTTTTAACTATTATTACCAATTATATTATTCATTTACAAACATTGTC
Organism: Thermoproteota archaeon; assembly: GCA_046733815.1. Taxonomy (GTDB): domain Archaea; phylum Thermoproteota; class Nitrososphaeria; order Nitrososphaerales; family Nitrososphaeraceae; genus JAJNBK01. The sequence continues at coordinate 4,550 of JBKPPX010000017.1, forward strand.
AACAATGATGCTCAAGTGGAATATTCATCATTATTGCATGTTATGAATCAATCGGAAGGTTTCTTTACCATAGTCGTGAGTTAATTTTCGCTCTTCATATACTCCACACTCAATGCATTTTACACTGTTATGAACGCGAACAGTATCACCGCCACAATTAAAACATAGCGTATAGAGAACTCCGAATTCTTTTTCATCGATTGTTATATGTATTGTTGAATTTAATAGACTTATTACTCGTCCTCGTATAATATCTCCGACTCTAAAAATGGTTCTGCCGCGTCTATCTCCCCTTTCACGCCATCCTCCCCCTCCGCTATTATTGCTACCACCACCTCCCGTTCTAGCAGATGCGATTGCAGAAAATCCGGCATATGATTTCTTCTCATTTATATACAATACTCTTACAGACATCATACTTCCAAATAGCATCTCTATGTAGCCAACTAAAACATCACCAATTTTAGGCAGCATCGGTGAATTTTTCGGGTTGATCTTTACTATCCTTCTTTTAAAATCATATACTTGTGTACCTACGGCTTTTGATCGGATAGTTCCATCTGTTATGTAGGTATTCTTCCCACCTTCAAACTCTTCAATGAGTGCCACTTGCTCACCTGGAAAAATTGGTGTTACTGCATGTTTGTCTTTGATCATCTACAGATGTATCTCAATGAGTTTTTAGATATAATTGTTACACTAATGTTTGATTTCGCTATTTGCTAAAAAATATACTTTTCGTACACTATACACCTTTCTAACTGACTATAACATTCATCTTCCAAACAGAGTATTTCATATCATTTAATGAGTTATAAATATAGTAACTTCTTTGCCAAGATCCATTTAAGAGGAAGGCCAAACTGTATTTGCAGGTACATTTACAGATACCTGTGGTTACTTATTTAAAAAATCACATTGTTATGCCATGTCTTTATACATAGTTTTATAGATTTATTAGTATATTTTATGTTGCCTAAAATTTTTTAATTCTTGCTGCATATAAGTAATAACAAATCGCTCTCATTAGACATCAAATCATTTTAGCTATTCATTATTCTGATTCAAACTTAGAGGCTGCTTGGCTCTGCCCTAATTTGTTGATACACAATCAAATTGTTTGTATGATTTTCTGGATTTGTTGCAAAGTAAAGCCATTACTAGTTCGTTAGAAAAAATATATATTATTCTATGATTATATGTATATGAGAATGATTTTCTCTGGCTCACAATTATTCTTATGAAAAATCAGCTGAAGAGATAACATTCTCGGGCTATTCACAAAACTATTGTGTATCTTTTGTAAATATGGTGAATTCTATAAAAACTACAAGCGAAATTACTGATCCTAATAAAATTAGTAGGTATTATTCAATATTTCTCAATACACTGTCTACAATAGCCAAAAACTTTAATGCTAAAATAATCAAGGTTATAAGCGATGGGTTAATATTTTATTTCCCAAAAACGTACGATTCTAGCAATAAATCTGCTTTCAAAGATGTGATAGAATGCTGTCTTACAATGATAACAGCAAATATAATTATCAACGAAGAATTACATAAAGAGAAACTGCCATCCGTTAGTTACAGGATAAGTGCTGACTATGGTAGAGTCGAGCTTGCGAGATCTACAACTTCACAAAATGATGATTTGTTTGGTCCTACCATGAATGTTTGTGCAAAAATAAACTGCAAGGCAAAGCCAAACGGCATGGTAATTGGCTGCAATCTGTATCGCATGATAAAGTCATTTTCTTTCTCTGTTGAGCATTACCAATTCGAAGAAATTGGCGAATATTTGGTCGGCTTTAAACAACACTATACGTTATATTCTGTTATAAATGATAATAGAACCAACAAAAATCAATCAAATAAAAAAAAACTGATTTCAAATATGGAATATCCGCAAATATGTTCTTCACAGATGAACAAAGAATCATTATTATCCATTGAACCTGAAAATCAACAACATAAGCATTCAGCAAATATTATGCTTGTAGATGACGAGGAGGACGTGTTAGTTACCTACAGGACATTTCTTGATGATGAAGACTACAAGATAGAATCTTTTTCAGATTCAGAGACAGCACTGAAGCACTTTGCAGTGACAAATGTACATAATTACGATTTGATAATTTTGGATATAAGAATGCCTGGTCTAAATGGGCTCCAACTTTATTGTAAATTAAAAGCAGTGAATATAGCCACTAAGGTATTGTTTGTATCTGCACTTGACGCAATTGATGAAATCTTGAGCGTATTACCTGACGTAAAGCCCCAAGATATTATAAGAAAGCCAGTTCAAAGGGAATACTTCGTTAGTGCTATCAAAAGAGCACTTGAATAGTTCGCTTTATGATTATTATTTAGGATGAGAGAATTCTTTATAAGAGAACAACAGAACATGTGCATAATCTTTCTTTCATAATTACCAAATTTTAATTTGATCTAATATATTTGTTCCACAAGATACATATTATATTTGGCCTGCCATTATAAAAGGTAGATAGAGTGTTATATATCTAATAATTCATTAAAGTAATTGTTATTAGTATTAATAGCGTATAATATCGATAAGCGCTACGACATTATAATTATTATCTTCATTACATTAATCTTGATCTTAATAGACTACCGATATCACAACCACGGGCACTAACTGTTATCAAAGCTCACTCATCCCGAACTTATGATAACACCTATTACATTTAAACTTCTCTTTTCCAGGATTGCCAGAGATCACCTCAAGGTCACTTTTGGTTTTACATATTGGGCATCTACCATATATCGTTTTCTTGGGCAATAATGATCGTTTATGGCTGGCTATTAAAAAAGATTAAGACAAACTAATAATTACCAATAACTGCTGCTATTGCTGTCATGCATTTTCTCTAGCTTTTTTATTATTCCATATCTCAATAATTGATACTTTTGAAATCACTGGTTACTCAATAAACATCTCATTCTTAATAGAGCACAGTCTATTAATAACCAACATATAATCTTCAGTGTGAAGTTCATAGACTGGTTTCCATATTATCAAGATATCAGACAGCAATTTGGATATAGTACTGAGAAAGATCAAGAAGCAGCATATTCTCTGTCACGAATTATAAAGAGAAAAGCGCTTGCTCCAAAAATATTACACAAAAAAATTTCAGGAAAACAAGTATTAGTAATAGGTGCAGGTCCTAGTTTAGAACAAAATATTATATTTATAAAAAAGAGTCGCAAGTTTATCAAGATAGTCTCAGACGGTGCTGTTCAAGCCTTGATTGAAAATAATATCAAACCGGATATTGTTGTTACAGATTTGGATGGAAATCAAACATTTTTACAAAAAGCAGAAAAGATGGGTGCGTTAATGGTAGTGCATGCTCATGGAGATAATATTCAGATATTGCAAAAACTTGTTCCACGATTTAGACATGTTATTGGCTCTACTCAAGTAATGCCAGTTAAAAATGTCTATAATTTTGGCGGATTTACCGATGGTGACCGCTCTGTATTTTTGGCAGAAGAATTTGGTGCCAAAGAAATTGTCCTCATAGGAATGGACTTTGGCGTGCATATAGGTAAATATTCAAAAGAAGTGGTAGAAAATATTGAATTGAAAAAAAGGAAAATGAAAGCTGGTAAACGCCTGCTTGAAATGCTTGCGAAACAATCTCGTTCACGTTTATTCGATACATCTAAAAGACCCATTCGAGGCTTTACTACTTTTTATGCATATAATAATATTAAGAATTAAAATGTTTGGTCAAAGACAAGCAATTGGTATTCTAGGAATGATTTTTGCAGTCGCAGGTGGTATTGTATGGTTCTTCCAGCAGACAATCTTTGCAGTAATACTTTGGGGTGTGGCTGGAATTATATTACTAAAACTCAATAGAAAATCAAGAATCAGATCAAGAAGATAGAGAAATTATGTATAATATTTAATGTAAATTTTATGATTAATGAATGATCAATCTGAAATACTATTATACCATTTATGTCAAAGATGCCTTGCAAATGTCCAACTTTTCAGAAGACGATGTCAGACGCGCAGCCGA
>JBKPPX010000018.1:0-1862 GCA_046733815.1 Thermoproteota archaeon
CCCGCCTAAAACAAAAAAACGTTCAAAAAATGGACTCAATGTTTACTATAGCATTGTGAGAAAATTTGCAAACATTCATTGATAGAACAGACCTTCCAACTGACTTATTTGAAGCGAACACATATTGGCCATGCTATGGCACGATATAGCTTGATGATGATAATGTCATTCTCACGTCAAACACATTGTAACTTAATTTTCTGCTGCATCCAACCGAACCCGCACCAAACCGATTACTAGATATTGTTTATTTGTTGGGTGGCGTTATCGAGTCAAATCTGTCTCGAATTCCATCGAACAGCCTTTGTATGTATTGCATATAACATGTGTCTCATAACGCCATCTAGCATTATAACATTCGAATAAAGTCGATAGACTGCATGAGCGTTTAAAATAAACTAAGTTCGGACAGATGATATCTCACTAAGTGATAAATGCAATAAAAATCGATGATCTAACCTATGAAGTATCATTTGTTGGGTAAGAGCGGGCTCAGAGTCTCTGAACTCTGTCTTGGAGCTATGACATTTGGAGAAGAATGGGGATGGGGTGCATCCAAAGAAGAATGTCGGAAAATCTTCAACACATATGTAGATGCTGGTGGCAATTTTATTGATACTGCTAACAACTATACTGGAGGTACGAGCGAAAAATATGTTGGCGAATTTATAAGTGGTGACAGGGACAGGTTTGTTTTAGCAACCAAATATACATCAAATACAAGAAGAGGAGATCCCAACGCGGGCGGCAACCATCGCAAGAACATTACGCAGTCCTTAGAAGCAAGTTTGAAGAGATTAAATACAGACTACATAGATCTGTATTGGGTCCATGCATGGGATCCTCTGACGCCAATTGAAGAAATGCTCCGAGCGTTAGATGATATGGTAAGGGCTGGCAAGATTTTATACATTGGCATCTCTGATGCTCCGGCTTGGATAGTTTCACAAGCTAATACTCTTGCAAATCTAAGGGGATGGACAGAATTTGCTGGCATACAGATTGAATATAGTCTAATTGAAAGAACTCCAGAACGAGAATTACTGCCTATGGCTAGCGCTTTGGATATAGGAGTGACTGCATGGTCTCCTTTAGGTGGCGGTGTACTGACAGGTAAGTACAACAGGAATAATGAAGAACAACAACAAAGCCGAAAACAAAATACTTCATCATCAAGTATGGTTGTAACTCAAGAAGGTAATAGCAGATTAGAAGTTCAAAGTGGTTTAGCAAGCAGATTTCTTAACGATAGAAATATCTCAATTGCTCAAGAGGTTAGCAAGATCGCTAAAAAGATAGGACGTAGCGCAGCACAAGTTGCTTTGAACTGGGTTAGACAACAAAATATAACATCGCCAGCTTGGAAAAACAAAATAATACCAATTATTGGGGCGAGAAAAGAATCCCAGATAAAGGATAATCTAGCTTGTCTAGAGTTTGAATTGACAAGTGAACAAATGAAGATCTTAAATGAGGTCAGCCAAATAGAATTAGGCTTTCCTCATGACTTTCTAAATTCCGAAATGATAAGGGATATCATTTATGGTGGCACGTATTCATCGATATATAATACTAGTCCAATAAAATAAACATTTCCAGTTATTGTATATCCCATTATGCCGACAGTGATGTACTGCCGTCCTTCGACTATTGAGAGATTCGTCTGAATTTTCAGCTGCATCCAACCGAACCCGCACCAATAGGAAACTATAACTAGTACAAAAGGAAAACCCCTGATCCAGGTTTTTAGGTCTGACCCATCGAGTCTAAATTTTGAAGGTTTTTCTACCGAATCCCCCCGGGCCCGGGTTTTTCTATCAATACAGTCAAAAGATGACCAGGTTATACCAATTGTGCAAAAA
>JBKPPX010000019.1:0-12424 GCA_046733815.1 Thermoproteota archaeon
ACTTTCTCCCACAATAAGAGCATCTTGTTCAGTGTTTTTGTTTATCCATGCAATAGCAGATAGCAAATCGTCGTTATCCTCAACATCAATCGAATTGAACTGCATTGTGAGGGGTGGAAGATTCTTAGAGTGTAATCCAATGATTCCATATAATGCAGAAGCGATATGATGCGGAATAACTGCATAAGACACCCCAAGAACGGCAAAGGCTCCAAGAATGAAACCTGCTATTGTAAACCTTTTTTTCAGGTTTCTGACTAGATGGAGAATACCATAGCCGGCAAAGACTGATAAGAAAATACCTGCCAAGATTATCCATCTATCTGCAAGAAGGTGTCTATTTTCAGGGAATACAAGCCATGAAAATGATCCCATAAGACAGACAAGCAGAGGAATCTTTAGCAGCAAACTATTTTTCATAATCAAAAAGCCAATCGCTGCAGCTGCAACGAGCAAACCGTTTATCAGAACGAAAAAGATGATTAGGTCATCAGGGTCGTAAAATTCTTTTAATTCACTATTATTCTGTGGAATTTCTGTTGAAGTAATTGTTTTGATATCAGGAGTGCTTTGTGTAGATAATGTCAGAGCGCAAAACATGCCTATAGCAAGAATGCCAGTCAGAGCTACTTCTCTCCGTCTTGTCACAATTGCATATACTACTAAAGATACACTGAATAGTGCACCTACCCTTCTATCTGCAGCCACTGTTAAGATGGTCAATACTAAGATTAGTGCAAGGGGCTTCCATCCTGCATTCTTTCTGATAAGCAGAGAAAAGACAAACATCATGATCGTCAGTGCAAAGATATCCCTATGGAAATCCCATGTGGTTCTAAGTACCGCCAGCTGAACAATTGCAAAAATAGCGATATAGGCGCTATGACTTATTCCAAGTTTTAGCAGATTCCTTCCAACATAAAATAGCGAAATGCCAAAAATTCCAGTCATAACGATAATTACTGCTACAACTACAGAGTACGCAGGCAATCCGGTAGTGATGCTTATAAGATAAAGAAAGGTCACATACAACGGAAACTGTTTTGATACGGTATCCCACTTATCCTCAAAGTTTGTTATTGTTGGGATGTAGTAGTTGATAACATCATAGCCTATTGGATAAGGATATGCGATCAGTTCTGGTGCTGCTCTTAATGCGATGCACAGAGTAAAGACTACAAGTATAGTGTACTTTTCATTTGTAAAAAGCCTAGACTTCGAAAGTAATGGTGTATACACAATCGAATCCTAAAGGACGATAATGCATTTCTTAGTTATTGTGCTAGTAAGAGAAAAGAAGGTTAGAAAGGCAAATCTTGACAGGCTCACAGGAAAACTCTACACCTGTCTAACAGCAGCTAAAGGATACGCCTGGAAAAACTAAGCATCAACTATCATCATTACCACCATATCAACAAGAACAACCATACCTGTATGTTGCAGGGCAGGTTTCACTGTCTGACAAAAACGATGAGATCTTTCTTATGTTTAGCAGTGATAATGGAGACACCTTCAGTGAAATAAGTACCAATTTAAGTAACAATTTGGATATTTCTGAATGCACTTCTATAGCAGAATCATAGAACAATATTTATTAACTGGCAAGACACGACTCCTGGCAATAACGAGATACTGTTCACAAAGGCAAAGATATAAAGAATATTACCTTTTGGGGTGGGGGTATTACCTTTTGTTATTGTCTTTTAGAATTTACAAAAATGATCTATAATTTGTTGGAGTAAATGATTTAATCAGATCTTCTACCATTTAAGAACTCGTATCCTTTTGAGTCTATGGTCACTTCGCTGTGATCTCGAGCCATTCTAATACTCTGCCATCTCTTTGATGATGGTCTTAGATATCACAAAATAGTTAAAGGACTATCCAAAAAGCCTTCCCGTTATTATTATTCCGAGTATATAGACGATAGCAAATACTTTGACTGTCTTTCCTGCTGCCATTGAAATCGCGAATTTCTTAAAGTCATATTTCTTCGCCCCTGCCACTATTGGTACGATATCGCTTATCACTGGAATCCATGAGCAGAAGAATATAGCAACCCAGCCATACTTTGCAAGGATTTTATGGCTTTGCTCATTATCTTTTTCTGTGGGCTTTTTGTGCAGCTTATTAAAGAGTTTATTTCCACCTGTTCCAATATAGTATGCTAGAAACCCACCTATGATGGAGCTAATCGCAAGTACTATGAATATAAATTCTTTCGGATGGCCTGCCAGCAAGAGTGCCGAAGTTGTGAGCTCGGTTGGAATTGGAACTACCGATGAAAGCATGCCATTTAGGAATAGGCCTATTATACCATACTTGATGAAAAATGGGTTATGGACTACGCTATTAAAGAGCTCTTGAATGATAAGTAGTGCATCTTTCTCAAGCAAATCTTCTATTAATATTTACATCACTTCCGTCTTCTTTCATATGAGGGGTTCTGCTTGTTGTCTAGCATCACTTTCTCCTATTCAATACTAGTACTTAAGCTGGTTTTTTGTGTGTTTTATTGTTGTTCCTAAATATATTGCTGCAACGTATGAATCAGATGATGAAACCTATGATTGCAGCAGCGGCTATGCTGTCAAGAATAGGGGAATACACCTCAATATTCTTCCAACCTATCCTAATTGCATGCCAGCATATACCAACAAGATATTCCAAACGACAGAGCCGGCAAAAGTATAAAGCAAAAATGTCTTGATTGGAGTCTTTCCTATTCCAGCTGGGAGGGAAACATAGGTTCTAATGGCAGGTAGCAACCTTCCTACGAAAGATATCTTACTGCCATGCTTTTGAAATATTCGTTCAGCAAATTCCAAATGATCTTCCCTTATGAAGAGAAATCTACCATACTTCAGAATGATTTCCCTTCTAATTTTCTGACCCAAGTTATAAGTTCCTACTGATCCGACAAGATTTCCTATCGAGCCAGCCAATATAGCAACAGTAAAATCTAGCTTTTTTCTAAAACCAGAAAACCAGAGCACTATTACTATGAAGACAAGCAGCACGATGACAGAATAGTGCTTCTAAAAGCATGGGGATCCTTAGTCCCGCCTTCTAGTAGTATTGAGTCTCAATTTCGAAGCTTTCTCTCTTGAATCCCTCTGGATCTGCGGATACATCCAATAATAAATGCGAAATTCTGGGCTTTGGATTCAAATATATTTATATCCAAATCCCGACGGGCCCGCTCTGACATTTGTATTCAAGAACATGTTCTATAATATGTGAAGTAAAGGGCGTTACCTTAGGCTTACTTAAGAAGTGATTAGCTAAACATAATTACAAACTTGGATTCAAACCAATAATGTTACAACTAGTAAGGTTCCCAGTCCATGTTAATAACAAAAGGCTTAACCTCCGGATTTTTGCAGAAAAGATGAAGGAAATGCCATGATCCACCCACATTCACTTGTCAGAGTAATAACTTTTTCTAGTAGTCAGAAGTCAGCTCTTTTCATTTTGGAACCGCACCGTGGGCAAGTCCCGCCCTTGAACCTCTGACCACAAACTATGCATACATAATTGACGCCTCCTCCTCCACTGCCGCCGAACAAACTACCAAATCCTCCACCGCCAGTACTGCTGCCCGTCATTCCCATACGTCGCATCTGCCACCTGCGCATGTAGTAATTCATGGCTAGAAACACTCCAATTATAGTGACAAGAGAGAGTGGAAATGGCAAAAGGAAGGATAATGCCAGGCTTATAGCAAGGGATATTGCTACCCATATCATCTGGGTCTGCAGGAATCTTTTTGTGTCAGGATCCATTATTGATTATATACACCCTTCTTCTCCTAAGGGAGACTTTGGTATTACATGCGTAAAAATCTTGTGTAACATTGGTGTGATTGATGCTAGTCTTCTATAGGTTCATCTTGTTATCGTTAAGATCTCATCCCATTACATTCAAACTGCAGGGCTCAAATTCCGAAGGTGGCGTTCCGCAGAACTCTTTTTAGCTTCTCGTTATATTCAAAAAGACTAGCGAAGAATCCACTTTTTGAAGTGATATCACTTCACGGCACGACTGGCCCAGACTCTAACCATTAAAGCTCACCTGCTAACTTATTCTATATCTTTAACAATTATTATAATGAGAAAAGACTCAGTGACATGAAGTATCCCTTTGAATTATACTATGTTGACTAAAGCCTTGCCGGCAAAATGATGATAGTTGAAATAGAAGTATTGAAAAAATAAAAACTAGATTAAGTTATGTTAGAAAACTATTACTACTCAAGCATTAATGAGCTAGCCAAACATATCCGGGCGAAAAAAGTTTCCCCTCTAGAAGTCGTACATGCTTGCCTGAAGCGTATTAAGGAGTTTGAACCAAAACTCAATGCGTTCATTACCGTTTTAGCAGATCAAGCCCTCGAGCAAGCAAAAGATACCGAGGCAGAGATACAAGCCGGTAAGTGGCGCGGCCCGCTGCATGGTATCCCGATAGGCATCAAAGACTTCTATGATACGGCGGGCATCAAAACGACCGCCGCCTTCGAGCGTTTTAAAGATCGCGTACCAACAAAAGACGCTGTAGGCGTAGCCAAACTAAAGGAGGCAGGGGCGATCATTATTGGAAAAACGAACATGCACCAGCTTGGCATGGGTACAACTGGACTTGATAGCTATTTTGGGCCAATACATAACCCATGGAACGCTGAGTATATTCCGGGTGGTTCGTCAGCAGGATCAGCCGCAGCAGTTGCGAGCGGCATGTGCTACGCCACGTTCGATACCGACGCGATCGGTTCTTGCCGCTTGCCAGCTGCTTGCTGTGGTGTAGTCGGTTTTAAGGGCACCTACGGCCTTATCAGCCCTAAAGGCATTCTTGAGGGCGAGGAGGCACCTGATGAGATGATCCGATGGTTAAGTCACTCCGCCATTACCACGAGAAGCGTCGAAGACACAGCCCTTATACTTGATGTACTGGCAGAGAAAAAGGGACAGGCAAATGCAGCCGACTTTTTCGGCAGGCTAGCAAGAGATAAGAAATTACGCATTGGCGTAGCTAACAACTTCAGGGCTGACCAAGAGGTTTGGGTCGCTTTTGAAAGAGCTATCAAGACAATCCGAGGTCTCGGCTACACCACGAGTAGCGTGGCTGCTCCCTTTGGTGACCCTACTGGCGGCATAGGCAGCATCGAAGCCGACCGAAAGGCCATTTCTGGTCAGGCTTTTAAAGACATTGACATTTTACTACTGCCAACCACTGCAACAACTGTTCCAACGATCAAGGATGCGGGAACTAATCAGCAAGCACTTTCGCCCGAAAATACGGTCTTTGCCAACTACTACGGCATACCAGCAATAAGCATTCTGTGTGGCTTTGATAAACATGGTCTTCCGTTGGGCTTCCAGATTGTCGGTAAGCCCTGGGATGAAGGTGCCGTTCTTCGACTAGCACATCATTACCAAATATCAACTGAATATAGTAAGAAGCATCCGATTAAGTAAATCCATTATTCCCCATAACGATTCGACTGCTCGGCGTCTAGAGCTTCCTGCAGGATGAATTCCTTTGAGATTCAGGGTTATTAGGTAACAAACTAAAAGTCGGAAAAGAGTTTTGGATTGGGATTCAAATGAATTTTTATCCAAATCACGACGGACCCGCTCCTTTATCAGTTCTTTTAGAAGGGGTTCTAGACATATTATGTGAAAATTAGCTTTAACCCTAGCTATGCACATAGGAGACAGATATACTCAGGGAGATATGCCAGAGATGATGATATTCTGAAAGAACAGTATGAGTCGACAATGCACAACTTGTAGCTCAAAGGATAGCATAGGTCGGAGAACCCCATTTCAAAAAAAAGAAAAAAATAAACTATTTGGATGATAACTCCTTTATTCTTTCTTCTACCCCTTTGACTTCTTTCTCAAGGTCTTCCTTGTATTCTTTTAGCATAGCCAGTTTTTCTTCCTTCGTTAGGAAGCTTCTTACTCCATAACCCCAGCCGCCACCGCAACCATATTGCATTCCTTTCACCTCCTTTTGATATCGTATATGCGATATATGGCCACTACACTATTTATTTATATCGGACATGCGATACATCGTAGGTATGCGACGGTTCAGATCTGATTGTTGCGATATGAGAGGTATGCTGGGATTCTTGATCCTCTTCTTGCTCTCAAAGGAGCCCATGCACGGTCAGGCTCTCGCGGACGAGATTGCAAAGAGAAAAGGAGAGAAACCAAGCCCAGGAACAATATATCCTGCACTAAAGAACCTGCGCGAAGCTGGATTTATCAAAGAAGAAGATAAGGATGGCAAGACGATTGTCTATAGCCTGACTCCAAGGGGAGAAGGTGCTCTCAAGATAGCTAAAAGGAGGTTTACAAGAACCTTTCTTGGAGTCTTTTCATGAATTGAAAGAGTAATCCAAGATAGATAGTTCTCAGTCTTTCAATACCTGCACACCTTCTTTCTTGCTTTGTTCCATTGAACTACAAAAAGCCTTGATATTCATTTACAAAATCCGGGACCTCTTTCGCTTAAACTACTGTTGAAGTCAAGTCATTCTATATTGTCCCAAAAGGTCAATTGTGTTAGTATTTCGCTCGTAGGTTTCCTAAAGAAAAAGAGAAGAAAGTAATCTGTTCTTGGATATGGCCATGACATACGATAATAATCATGATTTTAAAAGTTCTTTAGCGCACATCTCTGGACCTATAGAAACAATAATGATAATTCTGCAAGATGCTGTTTGAATTCAAATGAATTTTTATCCAAATCCCGACGGGCTCGCTATGATATCTCACTCCTAAAATAGAATTCTTGCGAAAAAAGGAGTGTGTAATAGAGAGATGCGAGAAGAAAACACACAATGGATCCTTGGTCAATGTTCCTTTACTGAATGAAGCTTCAATGACGAGGGAGGATGGCTAGCCAACATAGCCAGTATACGAACTACTGCTCTGTCATACTTCAATAATCATCATCATTGTCTGTTGTTGGCAAATCATAAGCGCTAAGTACTATTTTATGTCAGGCTCTCTTTGGCTCATAGTGAAGCAAGACTATTCCGCAGTCAAATGCTATTGATTTAACCAGAGTGAATTTTTGCATCTCGTTTAAGTCCTTGAATATTGTCATCCCGTTTCCAATTGCAGCAGGGTTGACAAACAAATGGAATTCGTCAATTAGTCCTGCTTTAATCAATGAGGAATCAAACGAAGCCCCACCATAAACGATGATGTCCTTTCCCTCTTGTCTCTTTAGCTTATTGATTTCGTCTGTAAGGTCGCCTGTTGCAATGTCCGTATTTACCCACTTTGATTTGTTCAGTGTTTTGGTGAAAACAATTTTTGGAGTTTCTATCATTTTCTTAGCAAACGCATAGTCAGGATGATCGGGTTTGGCCATCGCATCTGACCAATATGAAATAAAACCCTCTGTCATTTTTCTTCCAAGAAGAATGCTGTCAACAGACTCCGTTAATTCGTTTACATATTCTTTGAGCTTGTCATCCCAGTTCCAGACTAGCCAGTCCATTTCACCGTTAGGCCCTGCAATGTAGCCGTCTGTGGACATTTGCACCTGTAGTTTTAATTTTCTCAAGGTCGTTATGTTGTTTGCCATTTGTGTTCACCTTCAATCTTTTTCCAGGAGCTTCTTATCCTGATTCATAAGCCTCCTTTAATTTCGCAATATCCAATTTTTTCATTTGAAGAAAGGCTTCTGTCACCCGCGCAATTTTCTTCGTGTCATTATCATCGTTGAGCATATTGTCCATAAGATTGGGAACTATCTGCCACGGGAGGCCGTACTTGTCTTTGAGCCAACCACACTGCTCCGCCTCCGGATACGCTGAGAGCTTCTCCCAGTAGTAGTCAATTTCTTTCTGAGTCTCACAGTGCACTATAAATGAAATCGCTTCATTGAATGCAAAGTTGTGTTCACGTGCACTGTCCATGGCAGCAAACTCTTGGCCTTCGAGCATGAATGAGGCATGCTTTACAGTTCCTTCCTTGTCTGGTTCTTCACCTTTGCTGTAGCGGAGGATATCGCCAACTCTTGCATCCTCAAATACTGATGCGTAAAAATTGATCGCTTCTTCTGCTTTACCGTATTGCTTTCCGACAAACATGAGCGTCGGAATGATTCTATGTTTTGTCTTGCGTTCGCCCATGTATATCACTTGCCATGAAAGACCATACTTATCCTGCACCCATCCGTACTTCTCACTGAACGGATACTCGCCAAGCTCCATAAGCGTCGTGCCTCCTCCTTCAGTCAGTTTCTTCCACAATTCGTCAACTTCTTCCTTCGTGGGGCAGACGACAAGAAATGATATAGATGGATTGAATTTGAAGAGTGGGCCTGCGCTGATGAGCGTGAATTCCTGACCTAGAAGCTCAACTGTGAAAATCTCAACCGTTCCGGAGGGGGTGTTGTGAAGCGTTGTCATGTTTTTGATCTTTGAATCTTTAAAAATAGAGATGTAAAATCTAGCTGCTTCTTTGGCATTGTTATCGTACCACAGATGCGGGGTGATTTTTTGCGTAATTGTCTTGCTCATAAAAGCCCTATAGCAAATAACATAAAAGGCCTTACTCCCCAAGGGGAGGCTTATTAATTAGAAAGAGTCACCGATGATATATTTGCCGAAGCAGAAGCGAAACAAGATGGAGATATACAACGATATCCTCAGCTCAATCAAGGTGGAATTGACAAACGGTGAGGCGAAACCTACGAGGGTGCAGTCACTTAGCAACCTCGCCTACGATAAACTCGTCAGGTATCTAAGTGAACTAGAGAGCAAGAAAATGATCGTTCAAAATCCGCTTAGGATAACCGATAAAGGCTATGACTTTTTGCAGGATTATGATCGGATCAGGGACTTCATCACTGCAATGAATATGAAATATTTCAATTTTCTGGGGAGGGAGATTTATGAACACTGAAGGAACAAGTTACCGACCAATAAAGTTCCTTGACAAAATGGAAGGAAATAATCACATAGTCCTCCTGTACGACAACGAGAAGTATGCAGATTTGGTCATAGCTCAGTATCTTTTAAATGGTTTGCAAAAAGGAGAGTCTTGCATTTTCTTTACCTCTGACGAGCCTGAAACAATTGAAGAAAGACTGTTTGCCAGAGGAATTGACGTTAATTCATACAAGGGGACAAACTCTCTGCGTATCTTTTGCATTGAAAGATCCGATACAAATAAACTTGATGCACTTGGCACACTCAAAAGAATAAGAGAAGAAGCCACTAGAGGCATGAAACCTCCATACAGATTTGTTGGCAGGACGATAAGGAACACAAGAACAATAGAAGGAATGAATTTGGGGTTGGTCGTGGAAAAAACAGGCCACGAGCATTTTGAGGAATTTGACAATTCGCAGTTGTGCTACTATGACATTTCTGGGATAGAGCATTCCAAGAGGGATGAATGGATCAGAGGGCTTTTAAAAACTCACCACTATGTAATTTATGCATCAGAACCTGACAAAGCTGTAGCATTTGAAACCATGCTACTTGAACCTGAAGAGGAGTAGTATTAGCATGACTTTTAAGCTATTGCAGGAAGAGTTTTCAAGATATATATTTTTGACCATGAAACCGTCTCATAGCAACCCGAAGAAACCAAGCTCCATTACGATTATAGATGATAATCTTTAAGCTTGGTTAGTGGAACCCGATTATATGCAGGAATCCAATCCCGACGAGCGCACTGCCAACTACAATGTGCATGAATTATCAAGGTTTTTATGCAACTTCTTGAGTACAAAGTTCCAAGAACGGATCATTAAATATAAAAAATGTTCCTAATAGTGGCATGCTCAAATTCCACAAACCACCTGCTGAATGTGACCTAAAAATATTAAATCCCTGTCAGGGACAGGGATTGAAAATAAACTAATCGCCTAAACCCTTAGTTGCTCATTATCCAGGTAATCTGTATATAGTAAAACGGCCTATGAATAGGCTAAGAATGTCAAAAGGAAAAGAACAAGGGTTCCAAAGGGCAGCCAACAAGAAAGACCTCAAAGAAGGCGGTATGCTAGGAGTAGAGTTAGAAGGAAACAATATTGTTCTAGCAATGGTAAATGGACAGGTCTTTGCTATAGATGCTGTATGCTCTCATCAAGGTGGACCTCTTGAAGAGGGTACGCTTAAAGGTTTCAACTTAACCTGTCCATGGCACTATGCCGTATTTGATGTTCGCAACGGTAAGGTATCAGATAGGACTGTTTGGGCAAAAAATCAGACTTCATATCCAGTTAATGTTGACCAGAGCACAGGAGATATTTTGATAAATGTAGGCGCAGGAACAAGGCAGAAGGGCGGTAAAGAAGCGACTGATAATGAATGATATTAAATAAACTATCATCCGAAAGATATCTCCACTACCTCCACCATCTCCATGAGTGCAAATCGAACTCAAAATGAAGGGGAAAGTGGTGGAGGTAATATCTCCACTGCCCACAAATATTTCCATCGCAAGACTCTAAATCTAGGGTCAAATCCCAATTGTGCTATAGGCGAGACAATTATACTTGACATATCATTGGTAGCTAATCAATGCAGGACAAACAGACTTTTGTCAGCATCGAGAGAAGATTCTTGAAGCGATGTCACTGCTAGTCCCGATGGGCCCACTACTATATTGCTTCTTTATTGGAGTTCAAAACCATAAAAAGGAATAGACAAAACAAGAAATTGGAAACTGAGATTCGGGCAACCGACCCCCACCAGGATTTTTGTTTGTTACCAATAGCCCTGTAACTAGGGAGCGGTATTCTACAAGGTTATGTGCATTTTTTGTCCATATTGGTATTAAAGGCCCTACAATGCAGGGAGCGGGACAGAAGGTTTGTTGAAAGAAAAAGAAAAGGCGGTAACGCCATTTGAACTAATTATTAATTATTTACAAAATGAAGATATTCAAAAAATCCTTGGGTGCAATGAGAAAACAGTATTTGACCACAGAGAAACTTTGTATAATATGATCTATAGTTGTTCGGTCGCTAAATGACAACTAAATAGATAATATAAATAATTTGAGACTATATGTCCATATTATACTGATGAATAAATCTTTGCAAAATCTATTGCATTCTTCTTTTTTTTCAATCTTCTTTGTTGTATAGCTTCCCATTTTAGCGTGTATGTTTGAGTGACATCTTCTACCTTATCTGCAGTAAAGGCCAACACATATTCGTATTTCTTTGCCCAATTTTCTTCGTAATGGTAAGGGTGATTTAGTGATATTGGATAATCCAGAGTAGAATCTACATGTACCCATTGTGCACCTTCTGGATATGATAGCATAGCCTCATTCCAGCAATGGTCAAGGAAGTCATGTACAATTCTTGTTTTTATTCCTAAACTACTTAACATAGCTCCAAAAAGCATAGACCATTCGCTACATCTTCCGGTTTTGGTTTCTGCGATCTTTAGAATTTCGCCATATCTAGGAAAAGCATATTCATATTTGCAGCTGTTGCAGATAAAGAGTTCCAATTTGTGCATCTTCCATGAGTTTCCTATTATTATTTTTTTAACTTGCATTATTGGTGGTGGTGGTGCTGGTGCTGCTATCGACCTATTATTACTACTGCCCTCGATAACATTACTCTGACCATAACTTCTGTTAACACACATTTCACAAAGAGGATCTTTTGGAGTCCATTTCATAAAGTCATTTTTGAACCATCTGAATAAAGGTACAATATTCCAGTCATCCTTTGTTGTTTGCAAAACAATATCTTGCGGTATTAATGATCTAACTATTCTCAGAATCTCAGGGTTTCTATACTGTTCTGTGACTTTTTTATAAAGCAAAAAAGTGTCTTTCAATGGATCAGAAGAAGATAGGCCAAATAGAGAGCTGCACCAACCTAGCACGACATTCTCCTCTATATACTATGAAAGAGCTACTTAATATGCAATAGCTGAAGTTCAATTATTATTCTTTGCAAAGGAAATATATTTCATACCGCTTTTGCAATTACCTGACTTAACATTATAACATATGCAACCGGATTCGATTCTGGGATTATGGAACGAAACTGGATACCGCAAATTTGACCCTTCGCTATTTGGTATTAATGTGTTATAGGGTACATAAACTATGGATTCAGAGTCTGAAGGATCATTATTATCAGGCAGACCAAACATAAGCTGCGATATTTGCACATGATATCTTATTTGGTATGGAAAGTTACCGATTTTATTCCACCATTCTATTCCAGTAAATTGGTTTGATGCGTCAAAAGCAAATGATAATTCCCTTCCAATGTTCAAACATAGATCAAATCTTTCTATTTGCTTTGTATTTCTGTCCTCTAGAAGATAACTAATGCATTCTTTTTGTGAATTCATGATTATTTGACGGAGATACGAGTGGCCAAGTATGGGTAATACCTCTTTGAATCTGTATCTATT
>JBKPPX010000020.1:0-4949 GCA_046733815.1 Thermoproteota archaeon
GATGGGGAGTAAAACCAGGGAAAATATATTCCATAATTACTAACCGCCGTACTTCAGTAGGATGTGCAGCTGCATATGAATAAGCTGGCTGTGATCCTACATCATGACCTACTAAAAAGATTTGTTTGAATCCCAATTGGGATATTAATTGATATATATCTTCTGCAGTAGTCTTACCATCATAGCCTGTAAGTGGTTTTGAAGAATCACCTAATCCACGTAAATCAGGCACTATTACAGTATAGTTTTTAGCTAAAGCTGGCATAACATGACGCCATTCAAACCATGTCTGTGGCCAACCATGTATCAGGACTATTGGATCTCCATGACCGCCTATTACATAGTGCAATTGAATACCATTAACAGAAGCCGTATGATGTGAAAATGTCATGTTATCAATCTGAAAAGAATTACCAGTAGGCTGCTGTTGTTGTTGTGCCATTGCAGTATGATTTTGGTTTAATAGTAATGTAAAAGCAAACAATATGCTGGTTGCAATAATACCAATGATGAGAAACGTTATTGCAGTCACATGATATAGATCATGGAATGTGGATTTATCTTTCTTATCCATTACATAGTTCAGTTATCGGTCTGTAATAAGCATATCAGTAACAACTGCTTGTTAGATTTTTGCAGTGTAGTTGATAAATAACTTATAGTGTTAACTCAAATATTTATTTCTCAACGCTCAACTAAACGCGATTATGCTATACCAACATGTTCTTCGTTAGCATGCCGCTGAAGCTCTTGTTTGGAGCTAAATACAATCCCGCATTCTTCGCATTTGAATTGATTTTCCGATGACAATGCAATATATCTCTCCCATACATACAATTTATAAATCCATAAAATTAGTTTTTTAACTTAATGGTTCCAAAATTCATTCCAGGATTTCATTATTTATTTTACCAACAACGGCAGATCCTCTGATTACCTACACTTAATTAAAGTCCTAATGTTTCAAGGTATGATCCTATTTCTTTAAATGAAGTCCGATGATAGTCATTCATATGTTCAAGGACACGATAAAGATGATATCCATTATCAAGCAGATTACATTTGTTGCATTTAATTCTATAATATGGATCAATTCCTAAAGTTCTATATGCCCTCAAAATATCGTCATCATCAGCTACGTATTCGTATACAGATAAGGTCGTCGATGATGATTCATCTCCAATTCCAGCCTTTGACATCAACAAACCGTTAACACAGAACTTGAGCACAGATTTTGTTGTTGATGATGATGTGATTTGATGATGATCATTATCTTCATCTAGATCTGTAATTTCGGAAATTTTCATAAAGTATCCAAAACATTGTTCTTCAGTGGCAGTTTTCAGTATATGTGAAAGTTTTACTTTCTGTTTGTGCTTCTGTTCTTGAGCCTGGACCACCAGCATCATTGTTACTTATATTATGTTGGTTTATAAACAAGTTGGGTATTCTTTGGAACACAAGAAGACTGATTTGACCCTAAAAGAAGAACTGAGATCTGGTCATTTATCAGCCTCAAAAAATAAACTCTATAATACTCTAGTTTATCATGATCATTTAATTACAAACTAACATCAGAAACATGGTATCGAATGCTTTTCCTAAATTATATGGTGTTCTAATCAATTTAAGAGAGCTCTCAGTAAATGATGCTCAAAACATAGCTCATCTTATGAATTACAATATTTCAAAGTATCTGTATGAGGTTCCTGATCCTTATTCGGTAGAAGATGCACTAAATTTCATTAAATCTGCTGATAATGACTTTAAGTCTCGTAGAGCTCTACATTTTGCAATAGAATACAAAGGTAAGTCTGAATCAACTAGTAACAATTTAGTACTTGTCGGAGCTATAGGCCTCAATAATATCGATCTAGTCAATAAAAAAGCAAATTTAGGATACTGGATTGGAGAACAATACTGGGGTAGAGGTATAGCCTCAGAATGCATAAGACTGATAATCGATTATGCATTCTCTGCTGAATTAGGACTGAAAGAAGTTTTAGCTTATGTCTTTCCAGAAAATAAAGCTTCAATCCGGGTTTTGGAAAAGAATGGGATGAAGAACAAAGGAGAAGTAAATGAATATCACAAGATGTCTAAGAGATATCGAAATTCATTAAAATATGTTATAGTACTAGAATGTGACGAGACAGAAAGTATAGGTCCAAGTTTTAAGTAATAATATTCGCGTTCTGAACTCAAACACTCTATCTATGTACACTAAAGAGGTAAAATTCATTACGGCTTCGGTTGGATGCAATACACTAGTGTATGTAATCCACTCGGAGTAGAGTAAGTGAACTGTTGAAACTTTGTCAATTGTGTTGGCTTAGAAGTCAAAAATAGCGATTGAAACCGAAACGTTAATTTTTTCTGTAATTAACATTATCAATCAAATACTTTGTCTTCCAATAGCATCATTAACTGTCGTAGTAGCATTTTAGCAAGTAAATCTAACTTGTTTATGACACAATCTTTTGCGAGTGACAATGCTTGTACTTTATTTTTCTTGCGTCTTTTGATTATCTGATCTTATTCAAATTTTAGTATATAATCTTCTTAATGTATAAGATTTCTTCGGCTTCGGTGGTTCTCGACCTGGTAGCAGTTCTAAAAAGAGACTCTGGTATTAAGAGAAGGAGGTAAATTTTAAAGTTTTCTGATTATTAGTGGCTTCGTTATTGCATGCTACTGATACAAACCTCTTTAAATTATGATAGGCAGGAGTGCAAGTCCAACAGGGTTTGAACCTTGATTGTAAGTGGGTTTCAACTAATGGAGCCTTTAAAGGTTGTGACCCTGATGGTCGCATCTCACATTTCAGGGATAGCTCATTTACCTGTCTTCGCGTTATCACTTCATAGTTTGATAGATATAGCATCGATAGTCCGTAACAGGTTAGCAATTTTGGTATATTCCTATCTAGTACTGAAAGCAAGTTTACTGATTAAAGCAGCTTTTCGGCGTTCAAGGATAGTTAATATCGACGGGTAGATGTTACAGCCACAATTCTCGCACATGAAGGATGTTGCTTCACCAAAAACGCACGTAGGCTTGCGGTTACCATAAGCATCGTATGATTCGACAAACCATGTAGGGCAACTATTGGACCATTGATTGGTTCTCATTAGATCGAGCTCTTTGTCTGAGTTTAAAATGTAGTCTCCATAAAAGAGACGCTTCAGCCTTTGTATTTCGTCGATATCCTTCTGGCGTTCTACATGCGACAGATATAACACATCCTTTGGACTCATAGGAGTAGACCATGCAAAACAGATTCCGTTTGCTCCTAGGTTCTTTGTTGCTTCAACAATGCTCTGTATTTTGGTATGGTTAAGCCTGGTAAGTGTAGTGTTGCAATAGCAATCTGCAGGAATACCAAATGAAATATTTTGTCTTATCTTCGCAAAGACCCCTTTGCCTCTGATAAGGTCGTGCGTTTCCTCATCGCCGTCAAGGCTCACTATATACAAGGTATTTCTGAATCTTGGGAAGCCAAAAGTTCCATTTGTTACTATCCAGGTTTGGTCAAAGATTTCTGTGGCCACTTTGCACTTTTCACGGGATTGTTCAGTTAGGAGGGGCTCGCCGTCAGTTAGGGTTGCATGCCTAATTCCACGCTTGCGCAACGTTAGACACAATTCCTTGAAAGCATCAACAGTAAGCTCCTGCCGCAGTTGTCGGGTCTTCTGTCCTTTAGCGACTGCTCTGGGAGAGGCCGTATAGCAAAATGAACATGCTAAATTGCACGCCAGGGTTGGAGCCAGTGAGCATGCAAAAGGCTTCCTATCATGTAGTATCAACGTCCTAATAATGCGGTAGTGAAAGTATGCCTTTTGTATTGTAGCAACCAATGTTATCAGTATCGTGGTTGCCAGTAGAATATATCAGTTGACGGCTCTAGTGTCTGGATTCATTGGGAATTGAGAGTCTAATAATGGAATTTTTTAATTGATATTGCAATGGTTTCTTGTTGTCACGTTTAGAATTTCGTTGGCATATTTAACACTACATAAATCCACCATTGATATAAAGGAGGGCCCGAGGGATCTGCACAAAAAAGATTCACAATTCAGACACACTGAAACTAGAAGGCGGACCCGCCGGGTTGTGAAACAAATTTGACATCAAATCGAGCCCAGAAAACTCTGTCATGAGTTCACGTCGATAATAGTTTGGCCTCTTAAGGAAATAGATAGGCTCCCTGTCTATAGGTGTTTTAATTCTTAAAAGTAATCTTAAAAGAAGTTGCAGGTGATGAGTCTATTTCCAAATGAAGAGATTCTTACTAAGGATATAGACTTTGATCTCTTCAGTTACCTTTTTTGCAATATCAATGTGATGTCATTAGCATATTGAACTCAACAATACAATTTCTTATTAATGTATTATAAGCACAGATGTATTGATATTACTTATTTTTACTGGTTTCACTAAATATAGATCTTACCCAAGAATCAAGATGAAGTTTTCATAACTATTAAATCATAATCTATCTCTTCTTATGCCTTTACTATTTCATGCACGAAGTGTCCTATCTTGATTTCATAGGATACTTGTTCTTCTATGTGCTTCTACAGATTTTTTATTTTTTTTATAATATTACGACTGACTGAATTCTCTATGTTTTTGTAGCTAGAACCTAAAAAGTAGATATTGATGTTATTATATAGTACAGGAACTGTTCTATAGTCATTCATATATACTCAATTTACTATATAAATCATAGGGATAAAAATATGTCAACAAAAGAACAAAGTAGACAAGAAGTAACATCAAAAGAAGTATTACATCAAAGAGAAGAACAACAACAAGATATCAATAAAGCATTAGATGAAACCAAGAACAACATCAGAAGGACAACAGATGAAGCAAGGAAAGAAATCCCACGTTATACTCAAGCAGTTAATGAGTATCAAGAAGAAACTATTCAAGCAGCCAGACAG
>JBKPPX010000021.1:0-2751 GCA_046733815.1 Thermoproteota archaeon
TTGGTTTGAAAGTTAGTTGACCTGAACTACCAGGTTGTAAATCTCCAGTGGTAGCAAGTTCTTTTCCTTGAGAGTCTGCTATTATAAGTTCATGTTTTGTGTCTGTTGGATTCTGAACAGTAAATGTGTAAGCAGTATTTGTAGTCAATCTTAGTCAGGATTGATCTGTCCATTGATTTGCCATCTATAAACTTCATTTTTCTCTGTTGCATTTACTTTAATGGTATTTTCACTAGGAGTAACTATAGTAGTAGTACTACTATTATTATCAGATTGTTGAGCCACTGCTATTGTTTTTAATGACATAGACAATGGCGTTGTTGTTGTTGCTGAAAACAACACTATGACTACAAGTGTTGTTGTTGCTGCTAATACTACAGTTCTTGTTTTTCGGGCGTTCTGAGATGCTGTAGTAATATCTCTTCTCTTGTCATTCATTGTTTCGTATTGCTATACATTATATTAATGTGATAGTAAAAGAGATAGTACTTGAATTTATAGATACATTACAGCTCCTGAATTAATTGCTAGATAAATAAATGGGTAATTTTTTAATAGTACAGAACTCCTATTTAAGATAATTTGCTACTTTCTTTGTATGTTATCTTTGTCAAATTAGTAATACATCATCCATAGACATGACATAGGAAATAATCAATTGAAACTATATGTGTATTATTAGATATATAGGTAAAAAATTATATTTAAATGCCTAATTGTGGTAAAGAACAATGACAAGGACAATGATGACAAGGACAAACTTCACCAATGTATATCTAAAGTAAATGGGTGGATAACCGAAAAACATCGCTGCTTTAAGATATGAGGAAGAAGAATGCACTAGAAGAAAAGACAAGAGTAGCTATCACATCTATTATAGCTTCTGCAGCGCTCACTATACTAAAACTTGTTATAGGATTTTCAACAAACAGTCTTGGAATCTTATCTGAATCTATGCATTCTGGACTTGATTTTATTGCTGCCTTGATGACGTTGTATGCTATTCGGATAGTAATACGACCTCCAGATTTGACATATACATATGGCTACGCAAAATTTGAGAGTATCGCTAGTTTATCTGAAATTATACTTTTATTTGCAGTAGCTGCATGGGTATTCTATGAAGGCATAGAGAGAATAGTACTGTTCAAAATTATTCAGCCAGAAATTACAGTATTTTCATTTGCGGTTATGTTTGTATCCATAGCAGTTGATTTTGGAAGGTCTACGGCATTATACAAGGCTGCAAGAAAGTTTGGCAGTCAGGCACTAGAAGCTGATGCTCTTCATTTCAAAACAGATATGCTATCTTCTGCAATAGTTGTTGTAGGACTACTCTTAGTGATGTTATTTAATGTTCCTAATGCTGATGCTTACGCTGCAATTGTTGTAGCTGGTATGATAATATATACATCATTGGGTCTTGGAAGAAGGACATTAGATGTGTTATTAGACAGGGCACCTAAAGGTGTATATCATCAAGTTCTTGAAACAGTATCTGGACTTGGAGGTGTCAACAGACCTCATGATATTCGTATTAGAAAGATGGGTTCAGAGACTTTTGTCGATATGCATATTGAGGTTCCACGAACCTTTACACATGATAGAGCTCATAGGACAGCTACAGCTGTTGAAGAAAAGGTCAGGCAAGTTTTACCAAATTCTAATGTATTAGTACATGTAGACGCGACAGAATTTGCTAGCGAAACTATAACTGACAGAATAAGATTAATTGCTGCAGAAACAGATGGTATAAGAAATGTTCATTCAATATACATGTCAAAGATAGATTCATCCTCATCAGTAAAATCTGCAGTAGACAAAGAAATAGAAAGACAAGTAGAAGAAGGAGGAAAAAGAGCAATTTTTACAGGCCCAAATGATATGTCTGACCAACAGAAAGAAGAAGAAAACAGACATTTTACACAACTTCCACCACTACCATCATCACCACCATTGGTACAACCACCATTACATTTGTATCTTGATGTCCAGATGAATTCTTATCTTGACCTTAATACTGCTCACAGCATTATAGAGTCATTTGAAAAGAGACTAATAAACGAAATTCCCCAAATAACAAATGTTACAACTCATATAGAAATAGAAGCTGCTGAAGATGTATCGATAATAGGAACAGAGAAGAAAGCCAGCCAGTCATATATAGAGAACATAAGAAAGACTGCCTTATCTATTGATAGAGTAGTTGGCTGCAAAGATGTATCTGCGGTTGATATCAATGGAGAACAACATATCACTCTGACAATAAATATCAAAGATGAGATTGGAAAAACTGCTACTACATTAGAGGATGCACATAGAATAGCCACATATGTTCAAAATCTTATCATCAAGCAGACAGGAGCTAGCAGGGTAATAGTACATACAGAACCAGCATAACACTTAAGACAAGTATAATAGACCTTTCTTAGCCTGCGGAATAGAACATGATATGTGTATATCTGATGGAAAATCTCTTTTTCAAACAATCAACTGGGAGCATATTATCAATAAGCAATAAAGAAAAAAATAGAGTTTAAAAGAATAGACGTGTGTGTTTGTCTATCTATTTTACTATTATTTGTCCCATCATAAAAGGATGCAAAGTACAATAGTAGTTAAAAGTTCCCGCAGTATCAAATGTATGTTGAAAGGTTTGCCCTTTAGCCATATATGTAGATTGAAATAATTTGCCGCTATTTGCTGAGTCGTCCGGTGATCCTGAATATACGGTATGTAATGTAGAATCTT
>JBKPPX010000022.1:0-4280 GCA_046733815.1 Thermoproteota archaeon
GAATAACAAAACCCTTCTGATTGGAAGATAATATTCCAATAGAATTCGGTACGAGTCACTGAGAATAATTCATCAGCACTAGAAATACAAAGCAACTAGACACTTGATACATAACTTAAGTTTTATTGCAGTAATCAAAAAGTTCAATAGTAAAAATCAGATACAAAAAATAATATCCGTCGAGGCTTTAACTTATCTTAAAATAAGCAGTATGATTTCAAATAAGAAATGCTGTTTTTGTAAGCGGGTTATCCGTATATTTCAAAAATTTAAGTTACGTCCTTCTCAATTGAATATAAAGCCATGTAGATGAAATATGTCTTAAATACTGCAGGGATAGGCTTTTTATAAAATATATATTATCTGAGAAGAATTACTATGCCATTGCCCTTATCATCACCAACATCGCTATTTTCCAAGCGAGCAGTATTACTAGCTATCAGACAGATATTTTTGATAGCCTATCTGACGGGAATTTTATGGCTTCGCAGAAATCCTATTTCTGTAGTTTTTTCTGCAATGAGTCCTTTTTCGCTGTTGTTTGTTTTGTTCATAGTGAGCAATGGCGAATACATCGAATTTGCAGTTGCAGGTAGCCTTGTAATGGCATTAGTCGGTTACGGACTCGCATTGGGACAGGATATTTCATACTACAAGACCGAGTATAAGATTCAGGATGTCTTTGTCGCTTCACCGGTTTCTCCCCTTGTTTATATGACAGGCTTGGCATTATCTCAGCTTCTGTTTGGTTTGCCGGCATTGACTATTCTTACAATCCTCGCAGCATACTTTGGAACTTCAATTATATATGTTCCTCTCTTGATATCAACAATATTATTAATATGGGGAACCATGTCAGCAATTGGATTTTTCTTATCATCGCATATGTTGCATATGCGAAATGCAACACAGGTAATTTCGTTTGTTAATGTATTCCTTGCAGTATTACCTCCTGTCTTTTACTCAATAGAACGTTTGCCGCTGGAATTACAATATATTGCATATCTTGTACCGACCACCCATGCCTCGTTAATGTTGCAATATACTATGGGATTTCCTACACCAAAAGAATGGTCCATTGCTCTTGGTTTTGGAGTACAGCTTGCGTATCTAATAGGATTTATGGTATTGGCAAAGACAAAAGCTCTTTGGCGAGAGATATAATGTATAATATAATAATTTACTCAAAGATATAGGGGATAATGTTCATTGAAGTAAACCGAAGATCAGTAATATGTTGTACTAAGTGTTATTATTAGTTTGATAGTACCGTTACAAAATTATAGTAACTTTATTGTTGCTACTGACTATTTTTATTTCCTTTAATAACTACTGTTATATGCCTAATCTATTGTTCAATTGCCGGATACAGATAATTTGATTTAACTTCAACAGATATTGTAAATGTAACTGTAGATTGGAAAGAGGATAATTTATAAAGTAAAAAGGCATGAGAAGAATGATGATTACAAAATACGGCATTGAAGAGCACTAACTTTACTTGGAAAGGAAAATAGTAATTAGTCGGTAGAGAATTAAGAAGATATCATTGAAATTAAGTTTTACTAGATTATGATAATTGTTACATAATTAATTTGTGGTTAGGAAGAATTATCATATGCTGATATATACTATCTTTAGAAAGTTACCGATATATATTTTTATGTTGCAAAACATACCTTACAATGGATGCTTTGAAGTGATCAATCTTGCCAAGAAATCAGATGACAAAACTACGTAAGATAATTTAAGTCAATTAGATATCATGTCATATAGTTAGTATCGATTTTATAGTAATAGATGAATTTAGTTGTAGACCTTTATTTGAATTACTAGAAATAATCCTAATAGAAAGAAACTCATCATATCTTTATAGAGAAGAGACTTCTTAATAATTCCAGAAGGGCTCTGATTAAATGTAGAATTTTCCAAACAGAAAGTAAGGCTTATACACTATTATAAACCAAAAACTATCATAAATGCAATATCATAAAGCCGCTTTTCTTGGACAGGAGAGATCAAGAAAAGCTCAGATGAAGCTATTTGATTATACTGGATTTGCAATGCTGACTTATACTATAAAGCAGGATAAAAAAGGATTTGAGCCTGTTGGTGAAGAAATGCTTGTTGGTAAAATTACTAGGGATAACGAAGCAATGCTATTTATCTGCGATAAAGATGGATATGCAAAGGCACAATCAAAACCTATAACTATACAACAAGGTGAGGAAATTTACCAAAAAATGATAAAAGATGGAATTTCAGAATTTATAGGCTCTATCAAGACTGTTTCTTGACCATCACGATCTCGGTACCGATATGATGTATGCCAATAATCGCGTCCTTAATATTAGTTACATCTGATCGTAAGACTCTAGTAGGTATTTTTGAACGTTCTATAACTTTCAATGCGACAATGTCCATAAGGTCATATGTGCCTGCCATTGAGCTTCCGTCCTTAAGAATTTCCATACACTCACTTACTGTAATTTCATTTAATAATTTCGCATTCCTGCTGATATTCGGATCTAAGTCATAAATACCATCAACATCAGTAGCATTTAGGAATCTTGTGGCTCTTACTTTTTCTGCTATTAATGCTGAAGTAGCATTGGTACTTTGGCCTGGATGTAAACCACCCACAATCACTATTTTACCACTTTCTGCTGCTATTGTCACCTCTTCGAGATTTTTTGGAACTTTGGAATACGCCTGTTCTCCAAGAGCTGCTATCAACAGTTTTGCATTCAACCTTGACACTTCGATTCCCATAATATCTAAACTCGCTTCATCGGAACCAAGACAGCGTGCAAGATTGATATAGTGACGTGCGATCTTGCCTCCGCCAGCAATAACTATTGGTTGTACATCAATGCTGATATCAGTGAGCATTTCAGCATATTTTTTAATAGTATCTTGGTTTCTTTCTTCACTAAAAATGCTACCGCTTAATTTGATAGCTACTCTTTTTCTGATTATTCTATTACCGTTGTTCATATGCTTCTCTCCGATAAAAATTCTTCACCAAGCACCTTTCTAGTAGAGCGTTCTACTACATTTCTATTTTCAGCAGTTGTATATACTCTTAACATATCAAGAAAACCAGTTATAGAATCAATAAGTGGAATTTCAGAGATAGGAGTCTCGTAAGCCCGTTCTTTATCAACAAGAAATACCGATCTTATCTCTTTCTTTGTAGGAGTTAGCGGCATTGATGGCGCTCTTGATGCATCAACAAAAACAGAACTTTCATTTACTTCTGCAGCATCCGCTATCTGTGTGCCAAGATCGTGAAGTGCTTTTCTATTCATTTTTCTATATAACTTATCGCGTTTGTGTAGAAATTTTTCATAAACGCATTTTAATAATTTCCTAGATTTATAATCTATTGCCAATTTGACTGCTATTTTATTTCCATTCTGAAGTGAGCAAATGCGTTCAAGAGTTGCGTCATCTGTTAGATCAAGGTAATTTTTCAAAGAGGTATCCGTCAAACCCATCTCTTGGTCAGCTAGTGTCATAGAATGTAATAACATAACTTCTGCAGACCTTACTGTTTTATGGAAATAAACAGCCTTGAACATTTCATATCTAGAAATCAACATAGACTCGAATGAATATAGCGCGGATCTGTTAATAGCTAAATGTCCATTAGATACTATCTCAAAGGAACTTATCAGCCGGTGATAATCGATCTTACCATACTCTACACCTGTAAAGAATCCATCCCTAGACAAATAATCCATACTATCCGCAGATAGTCCGCCAGCAATTATCTCATTGAAAAACTTTACATTAGATTCACCAAATGATAACTTACATATATCTGACGAATTGTAACCGTATTTTCTTACAATGTCGCTAACCTCACTATGGGTTATTATCTTCCTTCCCATATCTTCATGGCTTCTCTTGCATCTTGCCTCCAATACCTCCTCAAATAGATGGGAAAACGGTCCATGACCTATGTCATGAAGCAATGCTGCCAATCGTAACTCCTGAACCAAGTCTTCATCATCAAGATATCCTTTAGTAAGAAGAGTCTCTCCTGCATAGCCGGCAACATGCATAGTACCAAGTGAATGCTCGAATCTAGAATGTTGTGCACTAGGATAAACTAGATGCGCTCCAGCAAGTTGCCTAATTCTTCTCAAACGCTGAAATACTGGCGTATCTACAAGTTCTCTCTCCACATCAGAAAATCGTATATATTGATGTACTGGATCAGTAATTTCACCGGTAAACTTCATAATTATGGATGGTCATTGTATGTGATAGCA
>JBKPPX010000023.1:0-4538 GCA_046733815.1 Thermoproteota archaeon
TACTTTTAACTGTGGAGAAGGAATTGATACAGTTACAGATTTTGATCGAGTTATAAATGACACTGTACTGGCTAACTGCGAAAATACAAGTTCTTCTTCTCCTCCTCCTACAACAGATGATACTGCTACAACAGATGATGATACTGCTACAACAGATGATGATACTGCTACAATAGATGATACTGCTACAAATGCTCCGCTACCTTCAGCAGAGGACTTTGCGACAAGTAGTTTCAATCTTCCGTTAGATGAAGATGATGGCAATAGACAGGATGGTGATCTAGGGGAATCTACTGGATCCGGCCGATGATGGTGAAACAGGATTAAAGATAGTATTATGACTATATGATAAAACAACAACTTTATTTCTATTATTAGAAGAGATTTATTTGATAAAGATTAAATTATCTACTATTGCGTATTTTATATTGTATTACATCATTAGTTAAGATAAAATAATCTTCTAATTTTGTTATTGATTGTTATTTGGGAAATGGACCATTACACAGTATAACCTATCGTAGAGTCTACCTATTATTACCTTTTGTAAAAATATGATTGTAATGAATGACGCTGGTATCATCGCTAACCACATAGAATTTGCTGCAAATTCTCCAGACATTTCTGAAGCTAGGAATATCATTATCAAGAAAATGGAACTAGCCATTGTAAACAGAAAAAATAATATGATTATACCCATTATCAAGATATGCAAAAGTAATAACCGATCAGCCGCCATATCGTATGATATAGAAAACATATACTAACGTTAATAACCTTATAGCTATGCATTAAATAAAACAACGAAATGGAGCCCAAAATCAAAGATAAGTCTTGGAATCCTGCAGTGGAGCAGATTATTCTAAAAAGATGGGACGAGAACGATATTTACAAATTTTCAATAAAAAAAGAAAAGGAGACCTTTGTAATTGATACTCCGCCACCGTATCCGTCTGGAAGGCCATGGCACATTGGTGCTGCAGCACACTATGCACAAATAGATATGATTGCTAGGACTGCTAGAATGATGGGCTATAATGTAATGTTTCCTATCGGTATTGACAGAAATGGTCTACCAGTTGAAATCTATACTGAGAAGAAGCATAAAGTGAGAATGCGTCAGATGGACAGGGAAAAATTTCTTGATCTTTGTAGGGCTTCACTTGACGATCTAGAAACTGAAATGATTCAGATAATGAAAAATATGGGTTTAAGTGGCAATTTTAAAGAATATTATCGTACAGATTCTGATGAATTCAGAGCTTTAACTCAGAGCACTTTTATTGATCTTTGGAAACGTGAACTTGTTTATCTAGCAAATAGACCGAATAATTATTGTCCTGATTGTGGGACAACTATAGCTGATGCGGAGATTATCTATGAAGATATCCCAACTAAACTTATTTATATGAATTTCAAAGTCAGAGAGACTAACGGGAATATTATAATTGCTTCTACTAGGCCAGAATTACTTTTTGCATGTCAGTCTATTATTGTAAATCCAGAAGATGAGCATTATTTAGGACTGCAAGGTAAACATGCAGTATTACCTTTATTTGATAGAGAAGTCAGAATTCTTCCACATCCTTCAGCAAAACCTGATTTTGGTTCTGGTGCTGTAATGGTATGTAGTTATGGTGATCAGAATGACGTACAGCTATTCCGAGAGTTAGGATTGAAAGAAATAGTGGCTTTAAATTCAAATGGAATGACTACCAGTGCTGCCGGACCATACAGTAACCTTCGGGTAAACCAGGCAAGAACAAAAATTATTGAAGATTTAAAAAATGCAGGACTTTTATCAAAAGAAGAAAACATAATGCATAGGACACCGTTGTGTGAAAGAAGCAAAACACCAATTGAAATAATACCATTACAAGATTATTTTGTAAAACAGCTAGATTTCATCCCACAGTTAAAAGAACTTGCAATGAAAATTAAGTTCCATCCTGAGACGCATAAACAAATCCTGCTCAATTGGCTAGATTCAGTAGCAATTGATTGGCCTGTCTCAAGGAGACGGTTCTATGGCACAGAAATTCCAATATGGTATTGCAACAATTGCAACACTCCGAATCTTCCTAAACCTGGTAAATATTATCGGCCATGGAAAGAAAAGCCGCCATTTGAAAGATGTAACAAGTGCGGTAATACTGAATTTATTGGCGAAGATAGAACATTTGATACTTGGATGGATTCTAGCATTACTCCATTATTCATTACAAAATATAGAAGTGATCAAGAATTATACAAACACACTTATCCAACAAAAATAAGGCCTCAAGCAAAAGATATTATAAGAACATGGCTTTATTACACGATGCTGCGCTGTTACCAGCTGACAGGCCAACTTGCATGGTCAGATGCTTGGATTATGGGATATGGAGTTGATGAAAAAGGCGAAAAGATGAGCAAGAGTAAAGGTAATGTAATTGATCCATTTCCTATCGTTAATCGCTATGGTGCAGATACTTTCAGGTTTTGGTCTGCAATTGAAGCTAATTTGGGTCATGATTTTCGATGTTCAGAACAGAGAATCTTAAACGCACAAAAGTTTCTTTCCAAACTATGGAACTTAGGCAGATTTCTCTCGTCGTTTGATTTTATTTCGGAAGCTCCCCACGAGCTTGCCACCTCAGATAAATGGATTCTTGCAGAATTATCAAATCTGGTTGAAGAATGCGAAAAAGGTTATGGGGACTTTAACTTCTTTATTCCGGCCAATGCAATTAGAGAATTTACCTGGAATCTATTTGCAGCCCATTATGTAGAAATGGTAAAAGGTCGCGTATATGATATAAATGATTCTCCCGGTCAAAAATCTGCTATATTTACTTTGCACAAGTGTCTATCAACAATTTTAACATTATTGGCGCCTCTGTGTCCGTTTATCACAGAAGAGCTCTGGACAAAGATGTATAGTACGCAAAGCATTCATCTGCTACGTATGCCCCAACAGCAAAAATACCAGCTAGAGATGAGAAGATATACTCAACATATTATCGAGTTCAACTCGCAAATATGGAATAAGAAAAAACAAACCATTTCAAGGGAAACTGGAAAGCCACTTTCACTAAAAGATTCGATTGATATTGCCGTTCCTATAGAGTTAGATGAATTTAAAAAAGATCTTTGCATTATGCATAATTTGAGAATGTAAATACAGTAAGAACAGTATCTTTTTATGAAACACTTCAGCTGACGCCCAAGCATAAAGGAGGCTTTTCTAATCTAACTTGGTTAATAAAATCGACATTTTTATTGACATAGAATTAAGAGAAATAAGATAGAGTATTAATATGTCAACCTTATCGTTGAGTATTGATATTCACCAACACTTTTAGTGTATCTATCATTACTACGCAGATCTGAGAGTCATTTCTATTAACTATCACTAGCTAGCAGTCAGCAATAGCAATCTAATATATAGATATATATCAAAAGCGAATATTTTTAAAAGCAATCATTATTTAACATGCTGTATTATGTGCGCACATCATGAAAAAGACCAAGGCTCGCATGAATATCACAATCTTACTACTGTCGGTTGGGCGATATTGGTAATGGGACTATCTCTAGCTGCAGTTACTATTTTATGGATGTGGTTTGGCCATATAGGGCCAACTTTTTCAGAAGATGTTTTAGCAGAACAGCAAAGAATTCTAAGAGAAAAGTATGGTCTGCCTGCGGAAAAAATAGTGGAAGATCCAGCCCAGCTACAAACTCCTCCTTCTCTAAGGGATTTAAAAGATAATAGTACAGATATCACAGCAAATAGGACATAATATTATCTGTTTAACTTTATAATAAATTTACATCAGAAATTTTGTTTATTTTCTGTAAGGAATATTTTATCTTTATATAATAATGCCCTTGAGAAAAATTTTGCAACCAGAAATTATATCTCCAGTATCTTGATTTAATGTTATTATGAATGCAGTAATTGGAATGTCAATATAGTTGCATATCATTTGATCCATGAATATTGATGATGTGTGTGTGTGTGCCTATACTGTCAAAAATAAGAGCAAGCTTCTAATGGTAGAAAGTATATCGGAAAATGTATCAAAATGGAAGAAGATGCTATCCAAGAACATGCAGAAAGAATAAACAATAATGGGAATTTGTGGATAGACATTGAAAAACCTACTCGCAAGAAAGTAGAGATACTTGGACAAAAATTTCCTTTTAATGAACTAAATCTTGAAGATTGCCTTTCCAAAATCCAAATTACAAAGATAGATAGATATAAAGATCATATATTTATTATATTACATTTTCCAACTTCACACAAAGAAAAAGGAGTACCTCGATTTAGCCAATTATCTATCTTTGCAGGAATGAATTATTTGGTTACGGTACATCAGGGGGATCTTAAGCCACTAATAGAGATGTTTCAAGTCTGCAAGAAAAGTCATGAGCAGAGGCAAGCCCTAATGGGAAGGTCATCTGGATATCTGCTACATAGTATAATCGATGTATTAGTGGATGATCTTTTACATATATTGATGAAAGTAGTAGGCAATCTGGATGATATA
>JBKPPX010000024.1:0-3501 GCA_046733815.1 Thermoproteota archaeon
CCCCGACCCTTTACTCTAAGTATTAATATTAGTTAAAAATGTTATTAATCAAATATAAACATGTAGTTGCGTAAAAAAATTGAGTTACTTTGTCTTGGAAATAATGGTGTTGGAGATTAGAGAATAGTTAGAATAGTCACAAATCTCGACTGGAATTTCTACTCCTATCTGGGGCTTAGAGTTCGTACCATTAGTAGAAGCCGCACATTCAGAGGATAATAGAACAGGCTTATATGCATAGTTTCTACCTTGTATATTGTTTTTGCTGATCTCATCTATGACTATATTTCCTCTCCAACCTTTCCAGATAGAATTACGCTTTTCAGCAATTTCCCTTGTCAGTTTGTGGAGGAGTTCACTTCTCTGTTTTACTATGTGTGAATCAACTTGTTTAAGTTTGCAGGATTCTGTCCCAGAACGACTGCTATATTTTGAAGAATTTACAATATCCGGTTCTGTATCTTTTAGTAAATCAATTGTCTTTAGAAAGTCTTCATTTGTTTCTGATGGAAAACCAACGATAACATCGGTTGCAATGGTTATTTCCGGAAACTCTTTCCTAAATGCTTTAACTATATTCCGATAAGTCTCAACGGTGTGTCCTCTTTTCATTTTTCTAAGAATTCTGTCGCTACCACTCTGGACAGGGATATGTAAAAACTTAAAGATTTTGTCGTTTTCTGAAAATACTTCTATCATGTCCTTTATCATAAAAGGGAGGTACAATGGGTTCATCATTCCAACTCTAATTTTATAATCACCTTCAATGACGCGGCATGATCGTAGCAGATGTACAAGGTTTGATCCTATATCTTTACCATAGCAGCCGTTGTCAGTAGATGAAAGCCATATCTCTTTGCAGCCGTCAGCGATGTCGCTACGCATTTGTCTTAATATATCACCTATGCGGTAACTCCGAATACTTCCCTTTGCGAGTCTAGTTTGGCAGAAGGAACATTCACTCATACAGCCACTTGCTATTTCAATTATGCTAATTATAGGATTAATCCGTATTTTTGGAAGGTTTACTTTATCTAAAAATGAGTCTTCAACAAATACAGATTTTTCGCCTGAAAGAGCAGCATGTACCGCATCAATAGTCCTATCAATAGAATGAGGACCAATTAAGCTGGCAAACGGATTAAGTGATTCTATTCTTTGTCTTTCTGTCTTTGGCAGACATCCGGCTACGATAAGTGGCTTGGCTGACCGAGAAAGCTTATCGATTCTATGAAGCATTCTGTGCTGAGTTACATCTTTTACTGAACATGTCACGATGATATTCAGCGAAGATTCATTTTCGTTAGCTGCTAATTCATAGCCACCTACCTTTAGTAGTCCCGACATCATCTCAGAATCGGCCATGCTTGCAGAACATCCGTACGCTTCAATCCATACTTTCTCATTGCTATTGTTGAGTCCATTAGCTTTTTCAAATTCAAAGGACTCAGAGATCTTCGGTGAATGGAAAGCAGGTCTAGTGTTTCTTCCGACAAGATTTAAATGTTGAATCATCTTGGTCCTGAATGTTTCTATCAACTACTTAACGCTATACTTATGATTCTACCATCCTTTAATCATTATCTTGGTTAAAAAGTATAAGTTAGCTCTGAGAAGATTAATTATAATATTTACTTCTTGGGTATCGGACAGGTCGAAATTTCTTTTTACCCGATTAATAAATCCAAAAAACTCGACGGTGCAAGCAACAGGTAATGGTACAAAAATTCGTGACATGTAAGTGGGAGACTCTGGCTTAGAGCAGAAATAGGTGACAAAGTTAATTTTGCCTTTTATTCTAGCAAATTTCTGAAATAATGAAATTATAGAATGTGGGATTACTATGAGAATCCCGCATCCAATAAATATTTTGTCGCTGCCAGCAATCTTTTAACATCATATCTATTATGAGCATCTGAAATTGCGCCCATTTTTAGAGGAAGAAAGAATATTCCATGATTAGCCATTAGAGCTAAACTATATTTTTTTGACAATTCTCTGTTAGAAAGAGCCACGTGTCTTGCAGTAGTTATATTAGTAACTAGTTTATTCAGAAAATGAACTTGGAAGAGAGAACCAGTGCCAGTCACTTCAACATTGATTTTCGAATTTGAAAAAACTTTGCTAAGACCCTTCCTAACTTCGTTTCCCAGACTGTTGATCCTAGGATATATGATATCTTTGTTCTTTCTCAGGTGATTGATAGTTGCAAGACCTGCAGTCATAGTAACAGGATTTGCCGAAAAGGTTCCTCCTCCAATAGCACAACAATTTCGCTTATTCTTCCTTATTAACGGATCCGCAACTGACATTATATCTTTGTCACCGCATACGACTCCAATAGGAAATCCTCCTCCTACGACCTTACCTAGTGTAAAGATATCCGGCTCCAATTTATAAATACTCGATGCTCCGTGAATTGATAATCTGAAACCAGTTACAATTTCGTCTAAGATGAATAAGCTATTATTTTTTTTTGCGAACTCCTGAAGTCCGTGTAAGTAGCCGTCGATAGGAGTGATACAGCCTGCGCCACCGAGGACAGGTTCCACAACAATGCACGACAAATCATCTTTAACAGATTCAAGAATTTTCAAAGATTCTTGTAGGTCGTTGAATGGTATTGATTTTATATATCGCCCTTCGTCTTGTATTAGGCCAGGGCCTTCTTGGATTTCAAATGGATAGTTTACAGCGTACATTAGCGATGTATTATAGCCATGCCATCCGCCTAAAACTTTAGCAATTACTCTTTTGCCTGTTTTTGCTCTTGCAAGGCGCACAGCATACATTGTTGCCTCAGAACCTGTAGACGAAAAGCGAATATACTCAGCTCTTGGCATCAGCTTTTGGATAGTTTCTCCAAGATCCACACTGAGGTCATTTGCTGTACCATATAATGTACCCTTGGTAATTTGTTTCAAAAGCGGTCTGGAAACTGGATTCGGAGAATGACCAAGAATTAATGCCCAATGACCCATCCAATAGTCAGTATATTTGTTGTTATCAATATCAAGAATGAACTTGCCTATAGCCTTCTTGGTAAAGAAAGGATAAGGCTGGAAAAAACGAATATTATGACTTATACCTCCTGGAAAGACTTTTGACGATCTAGAATAGAGAGATTTGGATTTTTTAGTTTTTTTTTATATATTCTAACATAATCGTTATATTTCATATTGTAAGTCGAGGCCCCAATTTCTTTTATTTGTTTGTAGTATGTAATTGCTATCAATGCGAAACACAATAAGCAGATGGTTCGCTTCATGCATGCAAAAGGCTGCTATACTGTATTGTCATAACGATTATGATATTCACATGTAGCAAGGTTTATATTTTATTTTTGCACGTTATTTCTTTGAACGTAACAATTAAAGGCGGCGTCGGGATGATTGTGGTCATAGTGCCATTTTGTGATTCACCGACCTCCAGTTGCGCTCATAACATGGAGATTCAATAACAAGATATTGAATCTGACAATGGTCACATTTACACGACCCG
>JBKPPX010000025.1:0-2016 GCA_046733815.1 Thermoproteota archaeon
ACAAAACGAAATATTTCCATAAAAGGATAAGAACAATATCAAACAAATGTATTATGAATAAAAATAGTAATAGTAATAGTAATAATAATAGCAGCCGTAGCAAGGATGTCAATGATTAAGAAAAAGGATTTAATTACACAAGAAGAAATAGATGAATGCCTAAGACATATCTCTAATAATAATATAGATAAGTCAAATCAAGAACTACTGTTAAAGCTTTTACAAGAGATGCAAATTAATTTATATGATGATCCCATATTTGATGATTCTATAGATGGCAAAAGAATACGTGCTACTTCTATCATAGAGATAGGCAGAAAAGGAAGAGGAGGAGAAGAAGGAGAGGATGTTATTAGATTTCAATATATCAAAGAAACCTATATTGATTATGGTAAAGTGCCTCTAAAAATTAGAGATGAAGCAGAAGGTGCTATTTATCATAATGATATTGCTCAAGACCCTATAATAGAATCATATGATACACTACAAAGCAGCATTCCAACATTATATGAAATTCTCGGACTTTTGAAAAGGATTTACTTTATGCCAGAAGACTTTTCTAATAGGCTGGCTGTCGATCGTATACATAAGCTAAGGGATACGTTTAGCAAGGATGAGATACTTAGTTTTCCATCAATAGCTTTTGACGATAATACTGGCCTAATTCCAATTTGAAATAGGGCAACATGAAAATAATATTTTTTGAAAAGTCTGGAGCAAATCATCCATTCTTTTTTATTGAAAGAACAAATCTAAATAATAGTAAAACAACAATAAAGCCTTTATACATGCAAGGAACTAATGCCACTTAATTCTTTAATTTGTGCTAAAATATAGTTTGTAACATATAGTTTTATAACCGTAAAGATATAGGCTGCAACATGAGTAATACAAATGCTTCAGAAGACAATGTAGAATCACCTTCAACATATGGAAATGAAAGCTACAAAGAATATAGAAAGAAAGAGAAATCGAAAGATGCTGCTACCTCATCTCAAAACGAAGCTAATCATATTGAAGGTAGAGAGCTAGAGGAAGGACAGTCTTTCCAGTATTAAGTCACAGAGATTATACTGTTAGATAGTATTCAATTATTATCAGTTTTCATTATAAGCTCAAAGGATAGTCCAGCAAGGCCCAACATCTAATGTAATCTTTAAGATGTTTGGCAAGTAACTAGAGTAGTAGTAGAAGAGAGGATATATGGACACTTTTGAATGTATAACAACCAAGATTGAAGTAAGAGAATTCAATGCACAGGATGTTCCATCTGAAATAAGATTAAAGGTCCTTGAAGCAGCTAGACAAACAGGCACCGGTCTTAATACCCAACACTGGCGATTTATCCTAGTGGAGAATAAAGACAATCTCAGGAAGATGGCAGAGGATAGTACAAGTGGAAGCTGGGTTGCAGCTGCCAATTTTGCAATAATTGTTCTGACAAATCCAAAGTACAATTTTCATTTGATTGATGCAGGAAGGGTTCTACAGAATATGCAGCTGACTGCATGGAATCATGGGATAGGTTCAGGCCTGTTTACAGGAATAAGTGAAGAAAGACTTCGAAGTGACTTTGCAATTCCAAAGGAGCTGAGTCCTACGATCATAATAGGCTTTGGATATCCGGCAAGAAAGATTACAGGTAAAAGAAAGAATCGTCTGCCCCTTCATGAACTGGTATATTATGAAAACTATGGTAAATCTAAAAGATAGTATTAAAAAGAGACATACACTGAACCAGCCACCACCCAAGGAAACAGATGACAAGGTAACAAAATTGGTAAGAACTAGTAGTTAGTAGCTTTAATGTGCCGTAAGTATATTTATACATAGCAAAAGACTATATCTGCGATAATAAATGACGATAAAATACATTATTTTCAAAAACAGATGTAGTTCTTTGGTTAGTACCTGTTTTTATATGTTGTATTGATGAATTTAAATAAGTTGGCACCATTTAAAGGAAATATCTACGAGAATAGCCAACAGATATGATGATAATCATCATATCTGTTT
>JBKPPX010000026.1:0-3544 GCA_046733815.1 Thermoproteota archaeon
GGTATGATCATGGATACTCATATCTTCTTTTTATGGCACAATTTTTGCCTTATTTAGTTCATTTGAAATATGGAATTTGTTGTACCAAATCAATGCACCTACCATAATTATGAAATCTGCCACATAGAACAGATCCCAGAACCATAAATTTTGTAAATTTCCATTTACAAACTGATTCACATATCCATCATCAGCTATTGCGTTTATTAATAAAGACAATGAAGAAAGAAGCCAGGGAATAGAATGCTGATAATCGTTCCATAAGATTATAAGTAATATAACAGAAGGAATAATTAATATCAAATCTAAAATAGGATAAGTAACCGTTACAACAAAAGCGGCAGAGGCGAGATTTATAAAAACCCCAGACGAAACCAAAGTGAGAACATTATAAATAACAAATATTACTGTAACAATTGATACTACAATGACAATTCCTGGCTTAACTGTACGGCGGAAAGAGTGGAGATTCGTAAACAAATGTAATGCTAAGAATACATATCCAGCAAACCAAAAAGCATCTGTAAGAGATACTAGTTTCTGTTCCTCTATACCTAAACCATAATAGTAATACATAAGTGTAAGATCGGCAGAGAACCACGAACCAAGACCTAACATGAGAAAAAGATATGATTTGCCGTGAGTTCCGTGAAGCCCGTATCTATATACTGCAATTACGGCTAAACTTGTAGCAACAGCTCCAGTTATGTTTAATGTCCAAAGGGATGCAAAGTGCTTCTTGTGTGAAGGCGAGAAAACGATTATAGAATTTGCAATTATTGTTGAGATAACCAACGATAAAATAAGAGTCTTTATAGTTAATTTTTGTTGGATCTCTTTCTTTGCAGCCAGATCAATCGATACAACGCATAGAATGATTATATAAAAGGTTTTAATTTCATCAGAGTCTTTTTAGTTAAGATCATTTGTAATAATTATTTATCATTTTTTTATACACAAATCTCTATCGATAGGATGTTTAGGCAATTATTCATTTGTTCAACTAACAGCTTTTGCTTTCTACAGGGCGAAAATAGTCTTCATAAAAATTTCTGCTGTTCTATCTTTGAGCATACTGAATTGTTTTTCAATGATGCTTATTTCGTAAGATGAATGCAAATGATATCTTGTGTTCAATATTCTATTAAGGACATAATAATATCTGTGCTATCGATATCTATGTATGTATTTTCTGTATATAAGCGTGCTTGCGAGTACAAACCCTGTCTAGGAGCAAGTCCTGATTAGGATTGCTCTAAATAACCATAAAATATAGATCCATAAGAAAAAAAGCATGCATGAACAAGTTAATCTTATGAAGGGATTGGATAATAACAGGAAAAATGAAGTTAGTGCTTTTGTATGGAAGCGAAAGTTCCACCATAGATTATCTCCTTTATCTTGTCAGAATGCAAGAAATCATAAGGAACACCGAGCTCGATCTTGCTTATTTCATCTAATCTATTTAGCTGTTCTTTAGTTAATTCAAAGTTTAAACATTCTAAATTCTCCTTTATTTGAGATTCCTTTCTTGCGCCAATAATTGGAATTATTTTCTTTCTTTCCTTTTCTTGTTGTCGAATCCAGTTTAATGAAACCTGTGCAGGTGAACATCCAATCTCATTAGCTATCTTGCTTACTTGTTCTGTAATTAGCATATCTTTATCTTTAAACATAACGTTTATGGGATCGCCAGACCTCGAGCTGATGACAGTTAATCTTCCATTTTCTGATGTATTTTGTTGTTCTCCATGAGCCATCTGAGCTTGAAATTTTTTGTTATAATATTTACCCGTAAGCAGACCACCAGCCAAAGGTGACCAAGCAGTTACTCCAATATCTAAAGCATTAGCCATTGGTAAAAGATCACGCTCTGCTGTCCTTTGGAGTAAGTTATACTCAATCTGTAAACCTGTGAATGCAGTCAATCCTCTTAGATCTGCTAAAGTATTTGCTTGAGAGATGATCCAAGCAGGAGCGTTCGAGATTCCGGCATAAAGAATTTTACCTGCTCGTATCATATCATCTAATGAGCGCATTATCTCTTCTACTGGCGTCAAGGGATCCCACGCGTGCACCCAGTACAAGTCTATATAATCTGTATTTAGCCTTTCCAGGCTTGCTTTCAAAGATTGAACTAAATTTTTGCGATGATTTCCGCCAGCATTCGGATCTCCTCTACGCGTATTTGATGTATATTTAGTTGCTAAGACAAATTGTTCTCTATCAGAGGAGATGAATTCACCAATGTATTTTTCGCTTGTTCCTTCAGTATATTTATTAGCAGTATCGATAAAATTTCCTCCAGCATTTACATATGTATCAAATACTTTACGACATTCATCTTTTGATGCTCCCCATCCCCATTCCTCACCGAATGTCATAGCCCCCAGACAAACTTCAGAAACTCTTAATCCGCTCTTCCCCAACAAGTGGTATTTCATTTAACTATGTTTTGTCTTAGCATAAAATAAAATTATCCTATGCTCTCATCATAAATGTTGCTTACATGCTAGATCCTAAAAAAAGTCAATTTCACAGATCAGATTTATCTTATACAGCACAAAATATGGAGACATTAAAAAGTAAATATTCGAAAATTAAATTCCCTCTAACACAGCTCACTAATGTGAGCTTTGACCTACTGAAGAATTATTAAAGTATAAGCTACGATAAGATCCTAATTTAAAAAATTTCTTAAATGATTTTGATGATAAAGTGATAGGTAGCAATGTAAAATAATTTGAATTGATTATACGCCCCATTATGTGATGTCTGTTAGCTGTAATATCACAGAGATCATGGTCGCATTAGAAAATTAGAACCATAACCTGATTTTATTCGTTAGCTTATCCATATCCCTGTATTTTGTATATATGTGCCAATTGCAAGCGATTTACAGATAGCATTATTATCTTTTATGCTCTCTCTCTTTCACACCCAAAAAATACCGAATCTAGAGTTTACAAAATAGACGTTAAGGACTTATGCTGCGAAAGCAACGAATATGAGCAATAAATCGATATTTAGTGAAAAGAAATAAAGTATAGAGCAATATCTATTTTCTTTGTTGATTTCAAGCTTAAAATGGAATAGAACTAAGTGACCTTTAAAAATAGATATCTATTGTTTAACATTAAATGGAGGTATATCTTTGATACCTAAATCATATGTTTTATAAATTGCATAACAGATAAAAAAACAAAGCCAAATGGCTCGTAATATAAATAATAATAAACTACAAGACAATCGACTTGTTAAAAAATTTTGTGAATTATCCTCAAAGTCAGAGTCCCCATCTGCATTAATATCATACTCACGCTCAACATCTGAATCGTCAGAAGTAAAGAAAGAGCGTCTACTCATTTGCTATGCTGTTGCAGGATATCCAGATATTAAAACCACAAAAGAAATTGTAGCTGCTATGATTAATTCAGGTGCCGATATAATTGAAATAGGTCTTCCTTTTTCAGATCCGATTGCAGATGGCCCTATAATTCAAGAAGCTTCTTTTTCTGCGCTTACTCGTGGAATAACCCCGGAT
>JBKPPX010000027.1:0-4361 GCA_046733815.1 Thermoproteota archaeon
AGCTGTACATGCATGGGTTGCTAACGGTTTTAGAGGAACAGTAGTTTATAGCAGCGGCACAGGAAAGACTGAAATAGCTTTTGAATGTGCAAGGAGAGCAGCGCCGGCGTCTTCTATATTTGCTACAGCAG
Source organism: Thermoproteota archaeon (assembly GCA_046733815.1). Classification (GTDB taxonomy): domain Archaea; phylum Thermoproteota; class Nitrososphaeria; order Nitrososphaerales; family Nitrososphaeraceae; genus JAJNBK01. Next base: position 132 of record JBKPPX010000027.1, read on the forward strand.
ATAAAGCAAACGTTTCTCCTGATTGTTATTCTTCTTCTTCTTTCAATATCCTGTATCTTGTTCCACGGATTGTATTAATTGAACAGAACCTTAGAAGGCTTCTTGCATATTGCATATCAAAAGAAAATATAGGAGTATACTATGGAGAGAGAAAAGAAATACGCGAAATAACAATAAGCACTTATCAAAGTGTAATCAATAACCTTGACCTTATCCGGAACGCTAATATGGTAATCTTCGATGAAGTGCATTTAATTAGTGACACGGCAAAAACACTCATTAAGATATTTGATTTTGTTGTAGATGATCATAGCAAGTCTCTATTGGGTCTTACTGCTACACTAAATGAAAGAGACTATCGATATAATACCATTATGACGGTATTGCCACCAGTAAAAAAATATCCGATAAAAAATGCAGTAAAGGATAGAAGACTCGCGAGGCCAATAATTATCCCTTTGCAAGTTAAGCTGACGGATGAAGAACAAAAAGTATATGATAGCTGCTCTGCCAAAATTAAGAATATTTCAAATCGTTTCAAGAAATATGATGCTAAATCAATGTCTTTACTACTATCAAAGGGAGGCTTTATCAGTGGATTGGCAAAAGCCTGGTTTCTAAATGTCAGAAAAAGAAAACTTCTGCTCAGTTATACAGAAAATAAACTATCAAAAGCAGTAAGTCTAATAAAAAAACATCCACACGAACGAATTATGGTATTTAGTGAAACACTTGAATCAATTGATAAACTCACGGATAGATTAGAATCAGAAGGAATAAAAGCAAAGATGATTGATAGTAAAGTAAATTCTATAAATAGGCAAGCAATATTATATCAATGGGGTAAAGACTTTAATCCTCTACTATCAGTTCATACCTTAGAGATAGGTTATGATGTACCCCAAGTTAGAATAGAAATTATTTTAGCAAGTACTTCGAATATGAATCAAGTAATCCAAAGAATAGGTAGAGTAATAAGGAAATATGAAGGTAAAGAATTAGCATTGATTTATGTAATATATGTTTCAGAAACTAAGGACGATTACATATTAGATTTGATAAAAAAAGCAGTAAATATAGAACAAGAAGCGAAAGGTCAAGAAACAACTGAAATGAAAAAACGCCTTCAAAGTGCATACAACATAATAGAATTAAGTCTACATGAACCTGTAATCGTTGAAGAAATTCATAACCATAAAAAATTCTTTAGGGTCAGAAGTAGCAAAGAAAAAGGTAAATTCTATGACGTAGATGCCGAAAATAAAATCTGCTCTTGTCCTGACTTTAAATTTAGGTTAACAAAATGCAAACATATTCTAGCTATAGAATTTGTATCACCATCAGATAGATCTACTACAGCTGCTGCAGCTTGAGTATATTCGAATTTGTACGATAATGTAAAATATTTCTTCCGTGCGAATCATATTATTCCACATATATGTTATGTCAGCATTGTTTGTAAATTCTCTGATGATTTTTGCAATTCCATAATCTTCTTCATTACTAACAAATGGTGATCATAATAAATTAATATCATTATCATTTTTATTAAAGAAAGCTGTTATTCTCATTTGTTCTTTAATTTTTCTGTAGATTTTACTATTTCTAATCCATTCTTTTTTATGTACGGAGAGATTTATACACGCGAAGGATAATGCTTTTTCAAAACTATCAAAGTTTTTTCCTCGACCTTTAAATGCTTGTCTGATCCCTTCTCTGATCTGCCATACTCCGACTGGCATGTCATATTCTGGATGAATTTCTCTTAGAACTAATGCTGCTGCTTTACGTTCTATTTTTGACAAGTGTTCCGCTACACCTAATTTACCAGCAAAATATGCTCCTGCTATAGAAGGATAATGATCCAATCCTTTAGCATCCTCAAAATCTAAACCGGTTGCTAAGTTTCCATTGTTGTCAAACCATGCTTCTTGCATTTCGAAGCACCATACTTCCTCCGGAAGCAATATGATACTGTAATAATTACCCAAATGAGAGTATTTGTAAACTTCAAAGAAATCTATTGTTGGATAGACATCTATGTGCTTTATCAAAGAGGAAGAAATAATGTCATCTGTCGCTGAGATGCTCCATCTAGTAGGTACTAGTCTCCTGTTTTTTTGTAATCCTAACATTCCTAAACTAAGAACCCGATGAATCCTGCTAATTTCAAGTCCTTTTTTGTAAAGCTCGACTACAGCTTCAGATGCACGCAAATCCTTATCATAATAAGCATTTTCCAATCTCTGATCTACTGAAAGGAAAGAGGAAGTCTTGAAGGTCTTTAAAGGTGCAACTGGACCATATGGTGCAGATTCAATATCAAGAGCTATATTCTTTTCTTGCTCTATTTGTGCAATAGGTTTTTTTTCAAATGTTGCTTCACTTTCAACTGATTTTGAAGCCATTGCCAATTCCTGTAAAGATTCTAAGTACTTTCCAGATGTAGTGCGGGCATCTATATCTGATATTCCTCTAACAAGAGACAGGCGAAAGTTAACAATTTCCTCAATATTTTTACCAAGCCACATCTCTGGCCTGTCTAATATTGTAGTATCTCCATGGAATGGAGGTACCATAGGTCCGACCTTTACTTTAGGGTAGCCATGTCGTCCAACAAAAACTGAAGGTGGTGTTGCGCCAGTAAATGTTTTCAACGATAATTTAGAAAAATTTGCATTAAGGAATTGAATCCAATTCTTTTCTAGCTGCTTCCTGATTTCATTAGCTGTTGGCACAGCTTATCTTGTTGTATTTCAATTAAAAATTATTTGAATATATGCCTGCGTCGACATTCGCCTTTAGCATTTTTAGTTGTCAACTACGGCATCTATTTATTCTTCTCTTTTGAGAAGCTAAATAGGAAAAGCGACTAAACTATTCTAATTGCAGAATCTATAATACAGCCGTCTATGTGGAATAACTATCCCAACAATATCAAGTATTTTGTTGATTCTTTTTAGATTTCTATATGATAAGAAAGACAGAAGGAGAACAAGGAAAAACGATAAAACGATAAGATTTGATAAGAAAGACAGTCTACTCATAAGAAAAAATTACATAGATTATCTGAACTCTTCAATTGAAGGCATTATACAATATGGCTTGATTGTGAAATAGAGTGAATGACTTGTGAAGCTAAAAATGATTGGCTTTAAGTAATCTATTGATCTATGATCTTGCATGACACCAGGGTTTGCTATTTCTCATAAAAGTAGAACCTATAGCCGCTACTATTACGGTATGTATGAATGGTTCCATAGGAATAAATCATTACTCTTAACACTTAATGTCATCAGTATTATGCTGCTGTTTCTTATTCATCTCTTTATTCTTACTGTTCAAATAAACCCAGCATCTATTGCTGAAATAATCATACAGATTATCACTATCAGCCTGATTACTATAATAGCGCTTTCAATAATGTGGAGAGGCATAGTATGTATAGCGATAGGTATCCTAGGACTCTTCCTGATACATGCTGGTATTCTTCTTCCAACATATAGTCTCGGTGTTTTGGAAGAAAGTTACCCAGATGACATAGATCAAATAAGTAACACGTTAAATATAAGCCAGCCAACACTTATGGCTACCCAGGGGTTCTTCTTTCTAGGAATAACTATGGTAGGCCTAAGTGTGATAATTGCATATAGGCCAGAAATATTATACGTTAAAAATAGGCCCAAGCCATCAGATATAATTTGGGAGAGTTATTCCGTATGGTACGGTGATAATATTAATAATGCAAAATTCGTAGGCAGATGTTCTGAACCGCTTGTGCATCTTAAAAGTTTAATGACCAATGAAGAAAGTTATCTCTTATGGCGATATGAATATATTCTAACAGATGTATACTGTAAACCGCACCTAGTTAAACCAGAAAGCTATGTTCCAAAAAGTTCAACAATTTTGAGAGACAAGGAAAGTGGAAAAATGATAGGAAAGGCAAAATATGTAGGATATTTCATATGATAAAATACATTTATAAAAGAAGATAATAAATTTTTTTATATGGACTATATCCATGATGTGCTCTGAATTTCTCATGTTTCCTGGAGTAGATTTACTAAGTTAATCATTATGTATATTATTTTAATAATAATACATTTAGAATAGATAGCGGCACGTCGTCATACAAGAGGTTAGAGGAAACATTTAGGGAGAGATGTCTCATGAATTTAATAAACGTAGTGTTTGACTCTACAGGTATATATGGCTCCACATATCATC
>JBKPPX010000028.1:0-2878 GCA_046733815.1 Thermoproteota archaeon
ATGTATTAAACGAATTTAGGCGATTAGGTTTAGGACAAAAATTGCTTGATATAGCAATAGATTTTGCAAGAAGTGTTGGTTATTCAAGGATGGTCTTGGATAGTTCAAAGACATTATGTGCAGCAAGAGCATTATATCTAAAGAAAGGTTTTGTTGATATTCCTAAATACAATGATAACTACAGAGCCGATGTATTTATGGAAAGAAAATTATCATCTATTTGTTAGATACTGCTCACTAGTAATATTATATTGCTTCTATATTAGAATATACCCAATTTCATATCTATTATATTTCATCATTATAAACAACTTATGCAACTCATATAGAGCAGCAGATTAAGATGAAGAAAACATGTTAACAGCAATAAAATAGAAAAGAATTTCAATATTAAATTACAAAATCTGTTTACTTATGAAATAAGTACATACCCAAAATAAATTATGTGATTAAGAATATTAACGGCAGTACCGATGGCAAGGCCTTTGCATCAGCCTCATTAGCAATGACTAGCTTTGATATTCCTCTTACAGGTAGTATGTCAGCTGGATTTACTATTGGATTTATGAAAGGATGATTACTGTACTATAGCCAGAAATCAAAGTGATTTTGTTTATCTTTTGATAGGACAGTGAGTGTAAAGAAGAAAGAGGATAAAAAAAGAAAAGGAAGTTCGAAGTCCAGGATATATATAATATTATTTAATCTTTGTTAGATATTGTTATCATGGATGCCCTGGGTTATGTCCTCCGCCTAACCCAAATGTTATTGTGCCAGAATTGGTACAGCCAGCAAGCCCGCTAAATTTGTTCGTCTGATATTGGTCGAAAGTAAAAGTTGTGCTCACTAGTGTACTTGCCTCTTGTTGTGTAATAACTACTACTACAACTACAACTGAAAGTGCTAGTATCGTTCCTATGATCACAGCCGCAGCTATTATTTCTAACCTTGAACTTTGATGTTTGTTCTTCATCATCACGATTATAAAGTCAGAGGTTAGTTATCTACTTAGGTAAAAACCCACTTTTGATATGTTAACACAACTGTCATAATATCACAATGGTTATGCTTTATCATAACACAATGCTTTGTTATATTATTATTTACTATTATTATTATTTTGATATTAAGAATTTTGTAATGATACCGAATAAAAGTAATAATATCTGAAAATATTATTACTGTAGCCATGTCTGATGATCAAGACTAAGTCCTGCTTCCATTGAAATACCAACAAAACTTGTAGAAAGTGAAGGCTGTATAGAAGTCAGGAGTACTCAAAACAAAATACACATATAGAAATTACAATAATAAATAATATCTATGATAACATAAAAAAATCGTATAATAATACTACAAATTATAACCATATCATACTCAAATGGGCAATGAAAAGTCTATACTTTCTTAGGAGCTTTCACAGCCATCACAGCCTTCACCATTGTCATACTTTGAAGTAAGCCGAGACAGGCGATTGAACATAGAAGTCGTAAGTACATTCTTTATCCAGATTGCTCTACTTGTCTATCTAAGAGAGCTTTATGAGTTGCTGCGGGCAATCCACTCTGACCAAGGAATGATTCCGAGCTCTGGTCTTGGCTCTTTTTCCAGCATCATCAAATACTCTATCAGATGTCCACCGGGATCGCGGAAGTAAAGAGCAGCAGCCGGCATCCAGCCGATGACGCTAGGCTCCATTGTCTCCACTCCGAAGAATGAGATGGGTGTAATTCCTTGTGCTTTCAGTCACATCAGCGCGTCCAAAAGATCGTTCATAGTCACCTCAAACGCTATGTGAAGAATTAGACCCAGCGGAACTGTGCCGACTGACCATAGTCCCAGCATCGAGCGTCTGGAATCGCCGATCCAAAAGAAGGCGGAGTTGCGCTCATGTACCTCAAGCGCAAGCTCAAGGCCTACTACATCACGATAGAAGTCGATGGAACGTTGCAGATTGCTCACAGTTAGGCGTGTCTCAAAGAGCCCACGTATTTTGACGTGATCAGTCATTGCTGCTACTCTTCCATCCATTTTGATACTATTGAAGGATAACCATCATCTTCTCCTTTCAAACTTGTCAGATTATATTCTAATGCTTTCTTTCTCATCTGATGTTCTTGAGTGCTAATATGCTTTTCAATATCTTCTTCTTTGATTGTTATTTCACATATATTGCACCTAACATGAATGATTTGGTTACTCTTTATCATTGTTATAAATTGCTGATCGATTATTATTATATCTAGGTTCTTCTTTTCATTATATTCATTATCATTCTTATGAATTAGTTCATGGCTGTTGTTATTATCTATTCTTAGATAATATTATACTTAATATAGATATCTTTCGGAAATGTATACTACTATCAATCAAATCATATTTGATTATTAGAAGATAGTTAAGCAGATAATAATTTCATAATATCATAATAACCTATCCTTATTTCTAGTCAAATTATGTATTCCTCTTCTCCCTTTTTCTCTCTGCTTTCCCCATTCTAGTAATAGTATCACTCATGTCAAGACGTCTATTGATACTAAGACTCTTGTGTGATAATATCCACTGCGCAATGCCTAGATGCTGCAAAGTTATTTTGATTAATATCTACTGAATTTTGAACAGAATAGTCTACTACAAAGCTATAGCCCTTGATAAAATAGAATATATGTTACAAAGACGAATTGTCAAATCCATTAATACGTAGATAGAAAGTATATTATACACAAAATATGTTATCACAAGTTTTCAATCGATATCCTGGATGCTGATGTCTATTATTGTTACCATATACAGCACTGCATCATTATAGATGTGTCGAAGTAGTAGTGACCATTGCATAGTGATGACAACTGAACTAAGGAGCAGAATATAGCATTAT
>JBKPPX010000029.1:0-5587 GCA_046733815.1 Thermoproteota archaeon
TAATATATGAGGTAAATGCAAAATACATGGAATTAATTAAAAATAATGTAGGATGGAATAATGCAGCAGAAATTAATTCAGGTGTAAAATATGAAATTAAAGTCAGAAAACCTGTTACAAACTGAGTTGGAAAAAATCAAAAATCTTCACACTTTAGATTGGGAATTAGAAGACGCAAATACCAGATACTATACACATGGCTACCATCCATACTCTGCAAAATATATTCCCCAAATTCCAAATCGACTGATATCAAACTTTACTGAAAAAAATGATCTTGTATTAGATACCTTTATAGGCAGCGGAACAACTTTAGTCGAATCAAAAATCTTAGGTAGAAACGCAATAGGTATTGATGTTAATCCTCTAGCCTGTTTGATATCAAAGGTAAAAACCACAACTTTACAAAAATCTGCACGGGCAGAAATTTCAAAAATCTTAATACTCTTAAAAGAGGATATTTTAGACTTGCGTGGCAATACTATGACCTTCAATTCTGGAGAAAAAAGGGTAATTATAGATAATTCCCTTACTAAGACGCTTCATCCCAATATATCAAAATGGTATCATCAAAATGTCATTCATGAACTATTAACAATAAAGTCAAGAATTGATACTGTAGGGAATAAGGATGTGAAAGATTTTCTACTAGTCTCTCTCTCTTCAATTTTACGTAGTGTTTCTAATGCAACGAGCGGATTTGGAAATCTGATGATAAATAGACAAGCCCTTCCTAAAACTAGAATCTATGAGAAATTTGTTCTGATAGTTAGAGATATGCTGAAAAGCATGTCAGAATTTGACAAAGAAGCAACGAACTCAGATATAAGAATATTCAATCACGATAGCAGAAGGATAGGGTTTATTGATGATGAAACAATAGATTTTATCTGTACCCATCCACCATATATGGCAGCCGTTCCATATGCAGAATATCAAAAATTGTCACTCTGGTGGCTAGGATTTAGTCAATATGAATTAGAGAAGAGATTAATCGGTGGAAGGCGCAGCAGAGCTGATACTCCTAATAGATTTTTTTGTGATATCAATATGGCATTAATGGAGATGAACAGAGTTCTACGTAAAAAAAAGTATTGTTGTATTATTATTGGTAATCCTGTTTATAATGGCAAAATTTGGAACTTAAATGATTTTATAAAAAAGAATGCAAAAGATATTGGATTTGTCCTTCTGACGGAGATTAAGCGTCGTAAATACCGCTCTACAATGGGTAAAATGAAAGAAGAATTCATCCTAATCTTTAGGAAGGAGTGAGTAGATTACCATCAATCTCTAGAGATGTACAATATTTTTAAAACAAAAGTAAAGAAATATTTACAGAAGAAGGAGATGTAGACAAACTACATGAATAACACCAGTGTTATCCAACTGCAATAAATCAGGCATTTATGATTCGTAATTAAATCATATTATTACTTTTTTCTTTCTTAGTTCATTTTGTTCTTTTTTTTGTAACTTTTTCTTCTTCATCATTTAAAGTAACGTGCTTAGCATATATGGTAGGATCCGTTATAATCTTGCGTGCATCAATAACATTACTCTGGCTATCTCTCTTTATTCTCCATTTTCCACCAGGAAAATAAAAATCACCGTCACCACCCCAAACATAACGATCACCATCAATATCACCATCATCAGGATTGCCCATTAGCAAATTAAGTTTGGACAATGGCTGTCCTACTATATAGTGTCTATCTTCTCCAAGTTCTTTCTTCGCTTTAGTATTTTGAGCTATTCGATTTGATTCTCTTTTTTTGCTATTGTTGTTATTATTATCATCGGAAATAGTAGTCATCATATAAGGAGATAGCGATGGTTCTTGAGGAATAATAATATCTTCTCTTTTTCCTATTCCTCTTATTCTCCTTTGAAGCTCTTCTGCCATAAAGGTTGAGGTATAAAATAAATAAGCGAGCAGTCAGTGAATTAATATTCTGCTTTTTTTGTTCTTGTGATGATACTGCTGATGCTGATATTGGTGGTGTTGGCTGCAATGGATTTGTTGTAATTGGCGATGGGATTATTGGTTCTATAATGGGAGTCTGGCTCAGACCAGTAGTAATATGAGGTTGTGCTGAAGAAGACAAAGAAGAAAGTTCATTTAAGAAGCCTTTTATCTCCATTATTTTTCTAAATTTTTCTTTTTCTTCCATGACTACTTGGTACATTACGTCTATTATGTCTGGTTCTTTCTCTTTTCCTAGCTGATTTCCCATTGATAAATCATTCATACCGTAAGACTGGTTATAAGAAAAAAATTGATGACCTCTTTTTTCCTTGAACTCTTTGGCTTCTTCATCTATTGGTTCTCCTACTCCGCTATGCTTTCGTTTAATGTGTACCTTCATGTTCCAATGCCTTGACGAATCTCGGCTACAACGTGGACAGTGCCACTTTCTTTTAGCGTTAGACATATTTTTTAGCGGTTTCCTACAGACTACATGAATATAAGGGTTAACATCCGATTAGAAGCAGGTCCCAAGCAATCTTTCTCATTAATCTTTAGAAAAGCATTCAAATAAACCATAATTCATCTCTAATCTTGTTCCTTTTGATTAAAAAATGACTGCAGTTACTTTATAGTTACTGCAGTTACTGCAATTTGCAAGTGTACAGAACTTAAAAATCAGAATTCTCATGTTAAAAAGTCATAGTAGGACGTATGGCAATCGTTATCTATTTTCTTTACAAAGCAATCTGACATTCAACCATCACCGTAAGAACTAATTTTAGAGTAAACGTATATGTTCCAAGTATCTGAAGTTTAAAACTTTCACTACGTATACCTGCGTGGGGTACTATAATATGCGGCATATACTATAGAAATGTAAATAATAGCTAGACAATGTTGTTACCATAAATAGGAATTAAAGTAAATTCAATATCGTACTATGATATGAGATTAATTAAGTTTACGTTACAGCTGAACCAGTTGAATTCATTGTTGAAGTTGATGGTTTATTGAATGTTGATTGGATTATTGACATTTTTGCTGGTGTTTGTTATGTTTAATATTATTCCAGTTGATTCTGAACCAATTATTTTATATTAGTTTATCATAGAATTAAATATAAAATTTAGTATAACTTTTCTATAGAAAAATCTTCATGTTAACTCTTGGATTCTTACTATTACTGATTCCAATTGTATCGTCTGTTGCACAAATAACGATGTTGCTCCTGCTCCTCCATCAATTGGAGCTTATATTCCATTAACTTATTTTGAGCCAGCTCCATCAATGGCTCAGCGTAAACTCATAGGTCAATATCAATTGCTCACGTCAGGTCAGGTTGACTTGAATGCCAGTACAATAACTCTACCTCTTTATCGAGACCAACTAAAAGCAGCAGCAACTGCTGATGGCGGTAGCGGTAGTGGAGAAGTGAGAAATGTCTGGTATATCGTTACAGATACAACTGATAAGGGCAATGCTGATGACCTGGGTCTCAATTGGTCGCCAAAATTAAACTATGCTACTACTGGTGCACGTGTTGCAATGCAATGCTACAGAATAACATCACACTGATATTTAATAATAATGGGACTGATGACTTTCTTCCTAATCGCACTGTGACTCCAGGTTGATTTGATTCCAAATGCTTATCTACATCCATATCTAATTCTAATATTCTTTGAGTATTTTTTATAATTCTGCATATGATTAATGTGGTCCCGTAACTCAATAGTCAATGTGTTGGTAGAGATAGCATTTGTATATAACTTGTAATCGATTACGTTAATATCATATGAAATTACACTTTCTCCACTCTTATATGCGGACTTATCATCTATGATAGAATATTTCCTCATTTATGTCAGAGAAATGTTATAATTTTTTCTTTGAGTACCCCTTACCATTTCTGACCGTTTCATTTTATTATAATAGAAAGAAAATAGTAATTTGATTTAGGGACACTATTGCAATATCAGCTAGCTAATTAGTTGTTTAAAATTCTTTGATTAGAAGTAAATAGTTAAGATCAATTGGCGTTATTTATTAAAAAGGGAATATACAGTATTTAATTAATCTTGTAATTATCTTTACATCTTAGTTGTATCATTAAAATAGCTCAATACCTTAGTACAAAAGGCTTGAATAAATTCTATTTCATCAGGACTAGTACTATGTACATATACTCTTGTATAACCAACTTTGAAATATTCTTCTATAGGCTTGATTAAATCTTCAATTGAAGTAACTATCAACGTTGATTCTTTCACTTTTTCATCTGGCACTTCTTCTTTTGCTTTTTTCTCTAATTTTCTTGGATCGCTTATATCTAAATCGAATACATCTTCTATTAAAGAAGCTCGCCAAAACTCTGTAGCCTTTAAAGCTTTATCATAATCTTCTGAATAAGATATTTTAGGCTTGGCTATTTTCTCTAAAGAGCTTGGATCTTTTCCTTGCTCACTAGCAGATTTGTCAAATATATCAAATATTTCTTTTGATTTATCAGGTTTTTGAACTGTAATCAGACCATCAGTATATCGTCCGGCAATTCTGGTTGCTTCCTCTCCGCTAGCTGCCATGTACAAGGGTATTTTCATTGAAGGAGGAGAATACAGTTTTGCATTTTTAATTTTAAAGTATTGACCGTTAAAGTACAAAAAACCGTCATTATCATAATAATAACTTCTTTCATTTTCTTTACTTTCCTTTATCTTCCCTGTCTCTTCTTCCTTTCTCCAAAGATTTTTTATAATTTGAATTGCTTCAGTGGTTCGTGCCAATCTGGTTTTTGCATCAGGCCAATCAAATCCTAAAGGGACCTCGTTCATAGCTTCACCTGTACCTATGCCAAGGCCAATTCGGCCTGGATATAAAACATCAAGAGAGGCAAAAGCTTGTGCAATTATAGCTGGATTATAACGATATACAGCAGCAGTCACGCCTGTTATAAATTGCATTCTTTTTGTTCGCTCAGCTGCTGCTGCCATCCAAATCCAAGTAAAGTTGCCATATCCATTATCATGCCACCAAGGATGAAAATGGTCACTAGTCAAGCAACTATTGAATCCATATTTTTCAGCTTCAATTACAAACCTTAGTAAATCTTGCATAGCGTACTGCTCTTGAGAAGCCCAATATCCAAGCCTCTTATCTGTTTTTTCTTTTGACATATTATCGTCTGTTTTCTTATAGTGCTTCTATTAATATCTTGTCTATAAAGCTCATGTAGATGAGGATAATGGTGGTATAGGTCTTTGAAGCAAAGTATGGGATCAAAATAAGATGCAGTCTCTTGGTTCTGTTTTCTATTTAATTTACTTTTTTACCCTGATAGAATAGAATAATATTATTATTAAGCTATGATTTTTGATGCTATCTATATATGTATATATATTATACCTGATCAGAATTACTGATATATGCAATATTACTCAAAGTGCTACTAGGAGTATGCCCTAAGAGTATTATATTTAGTAGTACTTTTCTCTTTCTCTAAGAAGAACTTGTTCCAGCGGCTCCTTGTTCAGACTTACTGCCAGTTTCAGTTGCACCAGCAGTACCTTTAGCCATACCCTTACGTTTAGCTATTTCTTTTGCTTCTTCTGAATTGGA
>JBKPPX010000030.1:0-4762 GCA_046733815.1 Thermoproteota archaeon
TAGGAGCAGTATGACTATGTCATACCTAGAACTTATAATGCAAAACTCTCGATATATCTCATAATCCAACAATTGAGCGGGAAAAATAGCCGAACTATATGTGAAAGAATAAAGATGGAATGAATTGTTGTTTCAGATCAAAAGTTCAAGCCACATAAAGGCCAATGTCTAGAAGTTTGTGATAGAGTTTTTCATATTTATTCAGTAAAAGCGCTGATCCCCCAAAAATACAAACTTAATATGCCATGGCATACAAATCTTATGAAAATGATAAATCGAGTTACAAACCTAGCTTAGCAATGAGCTATATGTATCTAATAATGAGATTGTGATCAGTAAGGAATTTTGGAAAATAATTGGTAGTCCCGGGTACATATGAGTAAGTCCCAGAGGTCTATAGAGAAGTGGTAAGGAAAAAGGGCATAGATATGGTTCACTAACTACTTTAGGATATAACAAGATCTGAGAAGAGTGTGTGATAGAGATATAGAATATCTGTGCAAACTCATGTCACGATACTTAACTACAGAATATAAGTCTCAGCAACGTAACAGAACCGACCAAAAAATTATAAATGTAGTGTAATGAATGACAGCCCGTACTATTGGCAAAAGAAAAAGTCGTTCTGGCCTTTTCGGGTGGACTTGATACCTCGGTGTGCGTCAGATATTTACAGATGATGCATAAAGTGGATGTCATAACATTGACAGTAGATTGTGGACAAAACGAAGATTTTGAAGAAGTTGAAATAAAAGCAAAGACAATTGGCGCCATAAAGCACATTTACATTGATGCCAAGGAAGATTTTGCAAGAAACTACGTAATCCCAAGCATAAAAGCAAACGGATTGTATCAGTGTAAATATTCTTTGGCAACAGCTCTTGCTCGTCCTCTAATTGCAGCCAAGGCAATAGAAGTTGCAGATAAGGAGGGGGCTACCGCTGTTGCACATGGTTGTACAGGAAAGGGTAATGATCAAATAAGATTCGATGTTACAATGCGCGCTTTGAATCCAAAATTGAATATTATTGCCCCAATAAGGGACATGAATCTTACAAGAGATATTGAAGTGAAATTTGCCAAAGAGCAAAATATTCCTGTTGCCGACGAAGCAAAGAAATATAGCATAGACCTCAATCTTTGGGGAAGAGCAATAGAAGGAGGGAATATAGAAGACGCTTATTTAGAACCACCAGAAGACGCATTTCAATTTATAAAATTCAATAATGCCGATGTCGGCTATATGGAAATAGAATTCGACAATGGTATTCCAATTTCAGCAGACGGAAACCAAATGCAAATTAGAGATTTGATAGACTATGTCAACAATAAAGCTGGTTACCATGGAGTAGGAATAAGTGACCATATAGAAGACAGGGTGATTGGAATAAAATCAAGGGAAATTTACGAAGCTCCTGCCGCTACCTGTATAATCGAGTGTCACAAGGATCTTGAAAAGTTAGTTTTAACCAAACATGAACTCCGATTCAAACAAATAGTAGACGAGCAGTGGAGCTGGCTAGTCTATTCTGGTTTATGGCAAGATCCACTTCGTTCAGACCTAGACAATTTTATAGATGCTACTCAGAAAAGAGTTAGCGGAAAAGTCAAACTAAAAATGCATAAAGGATTGCTGAGAGTTGTGGGGCGAAAATCAAAATATTCTCTTTATAAAAACGATTTGGCTACTTATACCACCGGCTCTACCTTCGATCAGACATTAGCAAAGGGATTCATTGAACTGTGGGGTTTACAAACCATAACTGCAAACTCAGTTGTATCTGGAATGGATAAAACGGGTGAAGATCTAAATGAAAATAGAACGCCAAGGTATTAGAGCAGAGATTAATATTCTAGAGAACATAATAATGAGAAGTCTGTTTGTCTATCTAGACTCTAGTGCTGATTTGATGATATGATGAGGTTGTCAACAACATCAACAACAAAAGATGAAGTGGAATTCAAGCCTGCTGAAAAGGCGGGCGAAGAGGTGGGATGATAGAGAATGGTCGAAGTCTGCATAATCTATGATAAGATGCGTTTTGAAGAAAAATCGCTATATGACAAAGCCTTGAAGAAAGGTCTAAAGGCACTGATTATTGATGCTAAAACTATTACTATAAACACAGAAAGTAACAAAAGAGACTTTCATCTGGGAGATGTGGTATTACAGAGAAGCATAAGCCATTACAGAGGATTATACTTGACAGCATGCTTAGAATTTTTAGGTCTAAGAGTAATCAATAAATTCAAAGTGGGTGAAATTTGTGGTAATAAATTAATAACTTCTCTTACACTTGCCAAACACAATATACCAACTCCTAAAACACATCTTACATTTAGTGCAGATTCAGCGATGGAAGTAATTAATAAGATTGGATTTCCCCTCGTTTTGAAACCAATTGTTGGATCATGGGGAAGAGGAGTCTTTCCACTTAGAGATGAAGAAGCAGCAAATATGATTGTAGAAATGAGAGAAGAAAACGATAGTCCACTTGCACGTATTTATTATGTCCAGGAAATGATTAATCGACCGCCACGGGACATTAGATGCATCGTAGTTGGGGAAAAGATTGCGGCGTCGATTTATCGATATTCGGCCGAAAATGAATGGAGAACAAACGTTGCTAGGGGTGGGAAGGCAGAGATCGCTCCAATCACAAAGGAGCTTGAAGATATTGCTTTGAAGGCCGCAAGGGTTGTTGGAGGAGGAATTTTAGGAGTAGATCTAATGGAAGATGAAAAAAGAGGCCTGTTGGTTCATGAAGTAAATAATACTGTCGAATTTCGAGGTGCTGCGAATGTTTCGGAAACAGACATAGCAGGCGCAATGATAGACTATGCTCTAAGTATAGCAAAAAAATAATTCCCCACTTCTGTGGTTCGATTCTTTAACTGCTCTATGCTCCACTATATATAAGTAAAACTGACTTGAGCAAGTTTCTTCATAATAATTACAAAATTATAATAAAATTCATATCCTCCACTATACCAGAGAGGATTTGAAAGCATAGAGATGAAGGTTGGTGTTGTCGGTGCGTCTGGTTATGTTGGCGGAGAGCTTCTGAGATTACTTGTTGTACATCCGAAAGTAGGAGTCAGTATGGTAACTTCAATGCAAAAGGCAGGAGAGTACGTTCATCGAATTCATCCAAGTCTGAAAGGATTCATTGACCTTACTTTTTCACCCTTGAATATGGAAAAATTAACAAACTCCTGTGATATTGTATTTACTTCAGTTCCTCACGGAAAATCAAACAAAATTGTTAAAGATCTTTATGGCAGAGGAGTAAAGATTATAGACCTGTCGGCAGATTTTCGTCTTAAGAATCCAAAGGATTACGTCAAGTGGTATGGCTGGGAGCATCCTGTTCCGGAACTATTGTCCAAGTCTGTGTATGGAGTTCCAGAATTACATCGTGAAGAGATAAAAAAAGCTCAATTGGTTTCATGTCCTGGCTGCATGGCTGTTACTTCATTACTTGCACTCAAACCGCTAATAGAACATGATTTAATTGATACGGAACATATAGTAGTAGACAGTAAAATTGGCTCTTCGGGTGCCGGTGCAAAGCCGAATGCTGGTACTCATCATGCCATGCGATATGGAGTAATCCGCCCATATAAACCGGCAAAACATAGGCATACAGGTGAGATTGAACAAGAATTGGGACTTATTGCAAAGAAGCCAATTAAAGTGAGTATGAGTCCTCATGCTGTTAATATCGTTAGAGGCATACTTACGACTAACCACACTTTCTTGAAAAGGCCCATGTCTGAGCTGGAAATCTGGAAAATATATAGAAATTCCTACAATGGTGAACCTTTCCTAAGATTTATTCGCGATAAGAAAGGCCTATATAAATTTCCAGATCCTAAGTTTCTTATTGGATCGAATTTCTGTGATATAGGATTTGATATTGATGAGGATAACCAGCGACTCGTCTCACTCTCTGCATCAGATAACTTAATGAAAGGGGCTGCCGGATCTGCAATCCAAAACATGAATGTACTCTATGGATTTGATGAGACTGATGGATTGAAATATACTCCTCTGACGCCAGTATGATAGTACTCAAGATCGGTGGAAGTATAGTTGATGGCTTGCATTCGACTACCTTTCAAGATATCAAACTAATATCTGAAAACAACAAATTGATTCTTGTACATGGCGGTGGAAAAGAGGTTACCAACATAGCAAATAAACTTGGAAAGGAGCAAAAGTTCATTATATCTCCTGGCGGCGTGAAGAGTAGGTATACAGATAAGCATACTGCTGAAATCTATACGATGGTTATGTCTGGGAAGATAAATAAGGCAATCGTAGGAATGCTTTTACGTAGTGGTATTAATGCTGTTGGGATCTCAGGGATCGATGGAGGTATTTTGAAAGCAGAGAGAAAGAAGAAATTAATTATAATTAATGAAAAAGGAAGAAAAATGGCAATTGATGGAGGATACACTGGAAGAATAAATTCAGTTGATCCATCTCTAGTAAGTATACTAATTGGAAAAGGCTATGTACCCGTTATTTCACCTGTCGCATTAAGTGATGAATTCGATTTTCTAAACGTGGATGGAGACAGAGCAGCGGCTCATATTGCAGGTGGAGTAAAAGCCGATTCAGTCATTTTTATAACGAACGTGAATGGCTTGATATTAGATGATAAATTAGTTAGAAATATGACATACGAGCAAGCGAAGACAGTGATACCAAGGATAGGCTTTGGAATGCAGAAGAAAGTCCTTGCATGTACCGAGG